>CAIYKK010000545.1 GCA_903926695.1 uncultured Burkholderiales bacterium | reverse complement strand
GGCGCGTTTTGTCAGCTTTGCAGCCAAAGGTGTGCCGCCCGCCATCATGGGAATCGGCCCGGTGGAAGCGGTTCCGGCGGCGCTGCGCCAGGCGGGCTTGAGGCTGGACGATATCGGCTGGATCGAGCTGAACGAGGCTTTTGCCGCGCAGTCGCTGGCCGTCATCAACACGCTGGGGCTGGACACGGCCACAGTGAACCCGCTGGGCGGCGCGATTGCGCTGGGCCATCCGCTGGGCGCCACCGGGGCGATGCGCGCCGCCACGGTGATTCACGCGCTACGGCGCCATCAACTGAAATACGGCATGGTGACGATGTGCGTCGGCATGGGACAGGGCGCGGCGGGGATTTTTGAGCGGGTCTGAACCGCGGCTGGCGCGGCTTTTGGGATGATTTTGGTCGCTGGTCGCTGGTCGCTGGTCGCCGGTCGCTGGTCGCTGATGGTGGAGGTGAGGGGCTGTTCATTCAGCAGCGCCTCAAAGCAAAGGCTGGCTTCGGCGGTGAAAAGCAGTCTGCCGCGTCAATTTTGTGGTGCCCCACTGCATGGGCGCTGGCCTACACTTTGGGTTTAACCGCAAGACCTTCGCCATGAGCACATCTTCCTTTACCGACATCCTGATCCACCTCGACGCTGGCGTGATGACGCTCACACTCAACCGCGTGGCGCGCAAAAACTCCCTCACCGCCGCCATGTACGGCGCGCTGGCCAATGCGCTGGAATCGGCCAGCGCCGACGCCGCCGTGCGCGCCGTGGTGATCCAAGGCCATGAAACCGTTTTTTCGGCGGGCAACGACATTGGTGATTTTCTGGACAAGCCGCCTTCGACACCGGATGCGCCGGTGTTTCGCTTTATGCGCGCCATCAGCACCTTTCCAAAGCCCATCGTCGCCAGCGTGTGCGGCCCGGCGGTTGGCATAGGCACCACGATGCTGCTGCACTGTGACCTGATTTACGCCGGGGACAACGCAGCGTTTTCCATGCCGTTTGTCAACCTCGGCCTGTGCCCCGAAGCGGCTTCAAGCCTGCTGGCACCGCAGCTAATGGGCTACCCGCGCGCCGCCGAAGCGCTGCTGCTGGGCGAGCCCTTCATGGCCGAAACTGCGCTGGAAATGGGGCTGATCAACCGTATCGTGCCGCCCACAGAAGCCAACGCGCTGGCCCAGCGCCAGGCGCTAAAACTAGCCGCCAAACCGCTGGCCGCGCTGATAGAAACCAAGCGCTTGCTGAAAAAAGGCAGCGCCACCTCAGTGGCCGAGCGCATCGCCGAAGAGGGTGCCAGCTTTGGCTGCCTGCTGCAGGCACCCGCTGCCCGCGAGGCTTTTGGCGCTTTTATGGAAAAGCGCAGGCCCGATTTCTCCGGCCTCTGAGGCCAAAAGGCGGCAGGCTTTCCGGCTGGTTTGCAGTTGCTGTTGAGCCAGCCGGGCGGCCCGATTAGCAGCGCGGCTGCCGGAGCCTGCGCCTGGAAGGGGCTTTGGCTGCCGCCAATTCCCTGCCTGTGCGGGCAGAGAGTGAAAGACTTGTGACTTTACGTCAGCACTGGCGCCAAAGCTGGGCGGCCTGCCATGCCGGGCTTTTTTGATGGAAACATTTCTCAAAAGTGCATAGGCAAAGACTGAGATTTCCTAGGAATTCATGAAAAAACTCAGCCTGTCCAAACGCTGTAGATGCGGGAGTAAAGACCTGTCAGGCTGGACGCCTTTGTGGTTTTTCTGCTGGCGGTGCGCTTGGGTTTGTAACCGTCCCGCTCCGGGCGCAATGGCTTTCGTTAGACGAAGCTTTACAATGTAAGGTTAGCATCCGCTGATTGGTTCAGCAAAAAGAATGTAAAAGCTGATAGCTGTTGTTCAAAAACTAGATTGTTGTCCTCACAAGGTAGTCCAAATTGGGTCGCGAATCATTGAATGGAGCCATTCCGGGGAGAAGTCCCGCGCGAATAGTCGCGTCTGTTTACCTCGCCCTGTTCCTGCGTGAGGCGCTGACGCGAATTTCCGCGTCGCGTGCGGCTTGGTTCTGGCTGCTGGCTGAGCCTGTCTTTAACGTGGGCTACATGTTGTTCCTTTATACGGTTGTTCGTGTGCATACCGTCGGCGGGGTTGATACGGTCATCTGGTTGATGGTTGGCATGCTGGCTTTTTTCATGTTTCGCCGCACTGCCGGGCAGGTGTCCGCTTCGATCAGTTCCAACCTGGCGCTGTTCACCTACCGCCAAGTCAAGCCTATTGATACCTTGCTAGTGCGTGGTGGCCTGGAGGCTCTCCTCATGGTCCTTGTCTCCGGTGTTTTGCTGGCCGGTGCTGCCCTGTTTGGTCACTCGGTGGTGCCCGCTGACCCACTGGCTGTGCTCGAAGCCTTCTTGGGCTTGTGGCTGGTAGGTATGGGGTTTGGTCTGGTGGCTTCGGTCGCTACAGAACTGGTGCCTGAATTGGGCCGCATCATCAACTTTGTCATGATGCCGCTTTATATTGTTTCAGGAGTTGTGCTGCCCATTTCTGCTGTGCCCCAGCCTTACCGTGGTTGGCTGATGTTCAACCCTGTAGCTCAGGGCCTTGAGGCGGCCCGTTCTGGTTTTTCGTCAAATTACCATCCGGTTTCAGAGCTGGACATTGCCTACCTTTATGAGTTCGCCCTTGTCAGCATCTTTTTAGGGCTGGCCCTGCACCGCCGGTTCGCCCTCAGACTGGTAACTCAATGATCATCGTCGATGATGTGTACAAACGCTACCAGACTGATCATGGTCCTGGACGATGGGTTCTTCAGGGTGTGACCTTTACCATTCCGCCCAAACTCAGTGTGGGATTGATTGGCGCCAATGGCGCCGGCAAATCGACCCTGCTGCGCATCATCGGCGGCGTGGACCAGCCTAACAAGGGCCGTATCGAACGCCAATGCCGCGTTTCCTGGCCCATGGGTTTTGGCGGCGGCCTGCAGGGGGCGCTGACCGGCCGGCAAAACGCCAAGTTTGTATGCCGGATTCACGGCCATGAAGACGATATTCCAGAGCGCCTGGCCTACATTGAAAGCTTTGCCGAGATTGGCGAAGCCTTTGACGAACCCGTTAAAACCTATTCCTCCGGCATGCGCTCACGGCTGCAGTTTGCGCTGTCGCTTGCCTTCGACTTTGATGTGTACATCTCCGACGAAGTCACGGCCACGGGCGATGCCGCCTTCAAAAACAAAGCCTTCGCTGCCTTCAAAAAGCTCGCCGACCATGCCAGCATCATCATGGTTTCTCATGGCGAAAGTACGCTGCGCCAATTTTGTTCAGCCGGTATCTGGATTCACGATGGAAAAGCACACTGGTTTGACCAGATTGACGACGCTCTCAAAGCCTACAAAAGCAGTCTGCCCGCATGATTAACCGCCTCAAAAAATCCCTGTTACGCCGCAGCCTCCTCAGCGTTGCGCTGATCGCCTCCCTTCTGGCCGCCGTGTACTGGCTCGCCCTGGCCTCTGACCGTTATGTGTCCGAAACCCACATCATCATCCAGCGCACTGACCTGGCTGGCGGCCAGAGTGTTGATTTCGCCAGCCTGCTTGGCGGCACCAGCGGCAACCGGGCTGATCAGTTGCTGCTGCGTGACCATTTGCTCTCGGTGGACATGCTGAAAAAATTGGATGTAACCCTGAATCTGCGCTCCCATTACAGCGACAGTCAGCGCGATATCTTGTCGCGCATGTGGTCTAAGGATGAATCGATAGAGGATTTTCACCGCCACTTCCTGTCCCGTGTCAGCATTGAGTTTGATGACTACGCCGGTGTGCTGCAGATCAAGGCTCAGGGCTATGATGCGAAAACCGCCCATGCCCTGGCCAGCCAGTTGGTGCTGGAGGGCGAGCGCTTCATGAACGGCATGGCCCAAGGCCTGGCGCAGGATCAGGTCACCTTTCTGGAAAAGCAGGTGGCGCAGATGAACAACAGGGCGCTGCAGGCGCGCCAAGCCGTGCTGGCTTACCAGAACGCAAAAGGGCTGGTCTCGCCTAGGGCGGCTGCTGAAACTATCGTCACCATTGTGGCCAAGCTTGAAGCCCAGCGTGCGGAGCTGCAAACCCAGCGCACGGTCTTGCAGGCTTATCTGGTGGCCGGCCACCCCAATATCGTTCAAATCAACCAGCAAATTGATGCACTGGACCAGCAGATTGCCCAAGAGCAGGCCAAGCTGACCTCTCCCAGCGGCAAAACGCTCAACAGCACAATTGAAGAATACCAACGCCTGGAGATGCAGGCCGTTTTTGCCCAGGATGTTTATAAAACCGCGCTGGTCGCCCTGGAAAAAGGTCGCATCGAATCGACCCGCACCATCAAGAAAGTCTCCGTAATCCAGGCGCCAACTTTGCCTGTAGATGCGCTGGAGCCCCGTCGCTTTTACAACACGCTGGTGTTTACACTCGTCGCCTTTTTACTGGCGGGTGTGCTGCATCTGCTGGCCGCCATCGTGCGCGACCACAAGGACTGATTCCCATGCTTCGCCCGATTACCTCACTTATCTTCGCTCTAGTGTTCAGTCAAGCGGCACATGCTGCAGAGTTCGGCAAGTTGTCGATGCCTGCAGGTGGTGCAGCGGCTGCTTTGGCGGAACTATCCGCTGCGCCAGCGGTAGCGTCTGGGCCGGCACCCCAAGCGGTTGACTACAGCGCCAACCTCAGCAGCGATGTTTTTGGCGCCAGCCTTTTCACTGGCGCATTTTCCCGTCAGGGTGCCACCCAGTTCAATCCCGACTACGCCGTGGCTGTGGGCGACAAGATTCAAGTGCGCCTGTGGGGTGCTTTTGAATTTGCTGCACACCTGACGGTTGATCCCAAGGGCAACATCTTTTTGCCCAATACCGGCCCCGTTCAAGTGCTCGGCGTGCGCAACCAAGATTTGCAGCGGTTGGTCGAATCCGCTGTCGGCAAGGTGTTTCGCACCAATGTGTCGAGCTACGCCAGCCTGGCTGCGGCTCAGCCGGTGCGGGTATTTGTCAGCGGCTTTGTGAACCGTCCCGGCCTGTACGGTGGCACCAGCATGGACAGTTTGCTCAACTACCTCGATCAAGCTGGCGGCATTGATCCAGAACGGGGCTCATTTTTAAATGTGCAGGTCAAGCGCGGCCAGCAGGTGCGCACCACGATCAACCTCTATGATTTTCTACTCAATGGC
>CAIYKK010000544.1 GCA_903926695.1 uncultured Burkholderiales bacterium | reverse complement strand
GGAACCCGGCTGTCCGAGCAGCCAATCCACAGGTATTTGGGCGTCTGCTGGTCAACCAGCCGGCTGAAATAATCCGGGCGCTGCTCGGCCATGCGGGCAGCCCAGCAGCAGTTGTTATCGAGTAAGTGTTGAAGCGATGTAGTCATAAAGACGATCTTAAACAGTTGCCGAGACAGCCCCGGAGTGGTTTAAAAAGGTCAGCAGGTTTCGGCAAACAGCTCGCGCCCGATCAGCATGCGGCGGATTTCGCTGGTGCCCGCACCGATTTCGTACAGCTTGGCGTCGCGCCACAGGCGGCCCAGCGGGTAGTCGTTGATGTAGCCGTTGCCGCCGTAAATCTGCACGCCGTCGCCCGCCATTTTGGTCGCCTGCTCGGCGCACCACAGGATGACGCTGGCGCAGTCTTTTCGGACTTGGCGAACGTGCTCCGCGCCCAGCATGTCCAGATTCTTGGCCACGGTGTAGGCGAACGAGCGCCCGGCCTGCAGCACGGTGTACATGTCGGCGACCTTGCCCTGGATCAATTGAAACTCGCCGATGCTTTGGCCGAACTGCTTGCGGTCGTGGATGTAGGGCAGCACGTTGTCCATCACCGATTGCATGATGCCCAGCGGGCCGCCGGTGAGCACGGCACGTTCGTAATCGAGGCCGCTCATCAGCACCTTGGCACCGCCGTTCAGGTTGCCCAGAATGTTCTGCTCGGGCACTTCGACGTTGTTGAAGACCAGCTCGCCGGTGTGGCTGCCGCGCATGCCGAGCTTGTCGAGCTTTTGCGCGACGCTGAAACCCTTCATGCTTTTTTCAATCAAAAAGGCGGTGACGCCGCGTGCGCCCATTTCGGGTTCGGTTTTGGCATAGACCACCAGCGTGTCGGCGTCCGGGCCGTTGGTGATCCACATTTTGGAGCCGTTGAGCAGGTAATAACCGCCCTTGTCTTCGGCTTTCAGCTTCATCGAGATCACGTCGCTGCCAGCGCCCGGCTCGCTCATGGCGAGCGCGCCGACGTGTTCGCCAGACACCAGCTTGGGCAGGTATTTGGCGCGCTGGGCGTCGCTGCCGTTGCGCTTGATCTGGTTCACGCACAGGTTGGAGTGCGCGCCGTAACTCAGGCCGACGGAGGCGCTGGCGCGGCTGATTTCTTCCATCGCGATCATGTGCGCCAGGTAGCCCATGCCCGCGCCGCCGTATTCCTCGCCGACGGTGATGCCGAGCACGCCCAAATCGCCCATCTTGCGCCACAGGTCCATCGGAAACTGGTCGGTTTTGTCGATTTCGGCGGCGCGTGGGGCGATTTCGGCCTGCGCAAAATCGCGCACCGCGTCGCGCAGCGCGTCGATGTCTTCGCCAAGCTGGAAGTTGAGTCCGGGCATGTTGTTCATTTGAGTTTGTCTCCTCGTGGGTGAATCGGCTCGGCCCTGCGGGCCTTTATAAAAACCGCCCGCCCCGAGCCGGTCACAGAGGCGGGCAGCCGGAAAATTCAATAGGTTTTAGGCACAACCATGATGGTCTGCTGCATCACGGCGCAGGCGCTTTCTTTGCCGCTCGCATCGACGTGCATCACATCCGCCGTGGTGATGATCAGCCGCCGCCCGGCCTTGAGAACGCGGCCCGTGGCGCGCAGCTCGCCGCCCTGAAAGCCCGCCAGAAAATTGATTTTGTATTCGACGGTGGTGACTTCGGCGTCGTCCGCCACCTTGGTCATGGCGGCGTAACCGCCCGCAATGTCAGCCAGCGCGCCCATCGCCCCGCCGTGAAAACCGCCCTGCTGCTGGTTCACGTTTTCCGAATACGCCAGCGCCACTTCACACAGGCCCGGCTCAACGCGCACCAGCCGTGCGTTCAAGTGGCGCATCAGCCCCTGACGCAAAAAACTCGCTTCAATGCGCTGGAAAAGCGCTGACGGTGCGCCAGGCGGTTCGCTAGATATATCCATGATCAAGGCTCTTGAGGACGGCTGAAAATGCGTCGTTTTAAATTGACGTTTACGTAAACGTCAATTATGGCCTATTTTGCCTTTTCGGCCTTCGCCAGCAGCGCTTTGGCTTCTTTTTCGTGGGTGCGCAACTCGTCGAGGTTGGCCTGCAGGTCCAGCATCTGGTCTTCGAGCTTTTTGCGGTGATCAGCGAGGATGGCGAGGAATTTTTTCAGCTGCGGCGCGGTGTCGCGTGGGCTGTCGTAGGAGTCGATGATTTCCTTGGCCTCGCCCAGCGACAGGCCCAGGCGCTTGGCGCGCAGGGTCAGCTTGAGCCGGGTGCGGTCGCGGGCGCTGTAAATGCGGTTGCGCCCGCCCGCCCCCTCGCGCTCGGGCTGGAGCAGGCCCATGTCTTCGTAAAAGCGCATGGCGCGGGTGGTCAGATCGAACTCTTTGGCAAGGTCGCTGATGGTGTAGGTGGTGGCCATGATGGTGCGGTAAGGGCCGTCCGGCAGAACGCGCCAGCGCAGGGCGCGGGCACCGTCTCCACAGCAAGCGGCCCGTGACGTTGACGTAAACGTCAAATATAACGTGAATCGCTTCAGGCCGCAGTCCGGGGCAGCGCGATGAAAAATCCGCGCCCGCCGCCCGGCAGGCTGTTACGTCCGGCTACGCCCCGGCGCGGGGCGCTGGCGCTGGCCGTCCACCAGCGCGGAGAGGTAACCGTGCAGCCAGTCGGCGTTCACGGGTTTTTGGATCAGCCGGGTCTGGGGCGGCAGGCCGCCCCGACCGGCAATCGCCTCCAGAGGCAGGCCGCTGATCACAATGACCTGCATGTCGGCCAGATTGTGGTTGCGTGTGACGGTCCTGAGCATTTCGATGCCATCGACGCCGGGCATGGACAGGTCGGTGATCAAAAGATCGGGGCGCATGCTGGCAATGTCCATCAGCGCTTCAAGCGCCGAAGACATCCAGGTGCAGTCAATGGGCATATCCCACTCGTCAAACTGGCAGCGGTACAGCTCGCGGGTGTTTTCGTCGTCTTCGACCAGCAGCACGCGCAGGCGGTTTTTGGACGGAGTTTCGGTGCGCGAAAAATGCGCGCTGTTTTTGCTCAGATAGGCGTTGATGGACTGCAGGGCAATGCGGCGGTGGCCGCCCAGCGTTTTCCAGGCTTCAATTTCGCCTTTCTCGACCAGCGACTGCACCGTGGCCACCGACAGGCCCAGCAGCTTGGCTGCATAGCTGGTGCCACAGTAATCATCGGAAGAAAAATCGGCAGCCGTGATGGCTGCCTCAAAGGATTTGGGCTCAAGCGACATCGGGATCCCTGGAAATTTGTAAATTTGTCACGTTTAGTATCTTATTGGTATCTTATTAATGAATTCAATCAATTGTAAGAACATGTGCCCAGCATCCTGGGCCGGCTTCAGGCCAGCGGGCGCAGCCTGGGCAGGGTGAAAAAGAAGGTTGCGCCGCTGCCGGGCGCCGCCTCGGCCCACAGCCGTCCGCCGTGGCGCTCGATCACCCGGCTGACGATGGCCAGCCCAATGCCGGTGCCGGGAAACTCCGAGGCGGCATGCAGGCGCTGAAAAGGAATAAACAGCTTGTCGGCGTAAGCCATGTCAAAACCGGCGCCATTGTCCCGGACAAAAAACACCGGCTGCCCAGCCGCGTCGCAGCGCTGGCCGACGCTGATGTCGGCGTGTGTTTTCTGCGAGGTGAACTTCCAGGCGTTGGCCAGCAGATTGTCCAGCGCCACCTTGACGAGCCGCCCGTCGCCCTCGGCGCGCAGGCCGGGCTGGACCTGGACGGTCACCTGGCGCTCGGGTGCTCGGGCCTGCCAGTCGGCCAGGGTGCTGCAAGTCATGGCGCTCAGGTCCAGCGCCTCGCTGCGTAGCTGGGCGCGCGTGAGCTGTGACAGCGACAGCAGGTCTTCAATGAGCTGGCCCATCTGCGCCACACCGGCCTGGATACGCGTGAGGTAATGCGTCACCTTCTCGCCCGCCGGGCCGCTCAACTGTTTGGGCAGTTGCTTGGCCAGCAGGCGGCTGAAGCCGTCGATGGTGTTGAGCGGCGAGCGCAAATCGTGCGAGACGGAGTAGGAAAACGCTTCAAGCTCCTGATTGGACAGGCGCAGGGCCGCCTCGATGGCCTTCAACTCGGTCACATCGGCGTCGATGCCGACCCAGAACGCCACCTGACCCTGATCGTCGAGCACGGCCGAGGCCCGGTACGCCATGGTGTGATAGCAGCCGTCCTGCGCCAGCAGGCGCCGGGTGCCACGGTAGGGGCTCACAGTGTCGCGGGCCGCCCGCCAGCCCGCCTTGATAGCATCCACATCTTCAGGATGGATGAAGGCCAGCCACTGGTAGCCCGTCCAGTCCTGCAACTGGCCGCCCATCAGTTCAAACCAGGCGCGGTTGTAGTAGGTCGCTGCGCCGTCCGGGCTGGCGGTCCATACCGCCT
>CAIYKK010000543.1 GCA_903926695.1 uncultured Burkholderiales bacterium | reverse complement strand
CGCTACCTGCTGCTGCACCCCGGCGTGATTGACGAACTGGCCGGTGCCGAAATGCTCAACGAACGCTTTTCGGCCCCCGATTTCGAGCATGAACTCGACCACCGGCGTGCCGCGCTGGCGGGCACCGGCGAAGACGACGATGAAGTGCTGCTCAACCTGCTGCGCCGCGCCCACCATGCTGAAGTTTTCAGCACCCTGGCACGGGATCTGGAAGGCGCACTGAGTGTCGAGCTCGTGGCCGACGACCTGAGCGCACTGGCCGAAACCATGCTTGCCATCACCGCCGACTGGTGCTGGCAGCACCTGAAAAACCGCCACCGCGACACGCCGCAGTTCGCCATCATTGCCTACGGCAAGCTGGGCGGCAAGGAGCTGGGCTACGGCAGCGATCTGGACATCGTGTTCGTTTATGAAGACGACCACGAGCGCGCCCCCGAGGTCTATGCCGGTTTTGTGCGCAAGCTGATCAACTGGCTGACCATCAAGACCGGCGAGGGCGATCTGTACGAGATCGACACCGCATTGCGCCCGAACGGCAACTCCGGCCTGCTGGTCACCTCCTTCGCTGGCTACGCCAACTACCAGTGCCAGCGCGGCAGCAACACCGCGTGGACCTGGGAACACCAAGCCATGACACGCGCCCGCTTTGTGCTGGGCGATATGGCCCCCGCGCCGCTCGCTGCGCCGCCCCTCGACGGAACTGACTCCGCCGTGGCGCAGAGCTGCGAGTCCGCCTTTGGGCAGAACAGCGGCGGGCTGACGCTGCGCCAGCGCTTTGACCAAGTACGCCGGGCAGTGATCAGCGCGCCCCGCGATGCCAGCGCCCTGCGCGAGGAAATCACCGCCATGCGCGACAAGGTGCGCAAGGCTCATCCGGTCAGGAGCGCGCCCGCGCCAACGCCCGCCAGCGCTTGGCCCAACGCGGCAGGCGCGGCAGGCGCAGCCACGTCGCCGCCGGTGGCCATGTTCGATGTCAAGCACAGCGCGGGGGGCATGGTCGATGCCGAATTTGCCGTGCAGTACCTGGTGCTGGCGCAGTCCGGGCAGCATCCGGGGCTGGCCGACAACGTGGGCAACATTGCGCTGTTGCAGCGCGCCGAAAGGGCTGGCCTGCTACCGCCTGGCATCGGCGAGCGCGCCGCCAGTGCCTACCGCGAACTGCGCCGGGTGCAGCACCACGCCCGGCTCAACGAAGCGCCGACGCAGGTGCCGCTGCCCGAGCTCAAGCAGGAGCGCGAAGCCATCGAAGCGTTGTGGGCGGCGGCGTTTCAGGGCGGGGGCTGACAGGCCGCTGCCAGAGCCTCACCGCCGGACAGCACGGGCGGGTCGGCGGCATTGCGTGCGCGTGACGCGGAGCCGCCGGGTGGTGGATGGTGCGATTTCAGCTGTGGCGGCTGCAGGCGTCATGTTGCGCCAGTGTCAGGCACTGCTGCGGATTTTCGTCACCAGCGCGGTCGTGGAATAGCCGTCCACAAAGGGAATCGCCTGCGCTTGGCCGCCATAGGCTTTGACCACGGCGGTTTCGGCCAGCGTGTCCATGTTGTAGTCGCCGCCCTTGACCAGCACGTCCGGGCGCAGCGCGGTGATCAGTTCG
>CAIYKK010000542.1 GCA_903926695.1 uncultured Burkholderiales bacterium | reverse complement strand
GACACTCTTTCCCTACACGACGTCTTCCGATCTGTGACTGCATTTGCAATGCAGGCAATTCTTGCGCGACGTGAAATTTATTGGAAAAACTAGAGGCTGGCAATGAAATATCTCTCCACACGCGGCCACGCAGACCGCCCGCAATTCTGCGACATCCTGCTCGAAGGCCTGGCCCCGGACGGCGGCCTGTACCTGCCCGAGTTCTACCCGCAAGTCAGCGACGCGACGCTCACGGCGTGGCGCGGCCTGAGCTACGCCGGGCTGGCGTTTGAAGTGCTCTCGCTCTACATCGACGACATTCCCGCTGCCGATCTCAAAGCAATTTGCGACAAGACCTACACCGAAGCAGTCTTCGGCACGCAAGAAATCGTGCCGCTGCGCCCGCTGGAAGACGGCTTGTATTTAGAAGCCCTGTCCAACGGCCCGACGCTGGCGTTCAAAGACATGGCGATGCAACTGCTCGGCAACCTGTTCGAGTACGAACTGGCCCGGCGTGGCGAAGAGCTGAATATTCTGGGCGCGACCAGCGGCGACACCGGCAGCGCCGCCGAATACGCCATGCGCGGCAAAAAAGGCGTGCGCGTTTTTATGACCTCGCCGGACGGGCGCATGAGCCCGTTCCAGCAGGCGCAAATGTTCAGCCTGCAAGACGAGAACATCCACAACATCGCCGTCGTCGGCGTGTTTGACGACTGCCAGGACATCGTCAAGGCCGTCTCGAACGATCTGGAGTTCAAGCGGCAGTACAAGATCGGCACTGTCAACTCTATCAACTGGGCGCGGCTGATGGCGCAGGTGGTTTATTACTTCGCGGGCTATTTCCAGGCGACGAAAACCAACGCTGAAAAAGTCAGCTTCGCCGTGCCGTCGGGCAATTTTGGCAACGTCTGCGCCGGTCATGTCGCGCGCAGCATGGGCCTGCCGATTGACAAACTGGTCGTCGCCACGAACGAAAACGACGTGCTCGACGAGTTCTTCCGCACCGGCGTGTACCGTGTGCGCGGCAGCGCCGACACGCACGAGACTTCCAGCCCGTCGATGGACATTTCCAAGGCGTCGAATTTCGAGCGCTTTGTGTTCGACCTGCTGGGCCGCGACGGCGGCAAGACACGCTCGCTGTTTCACGACCAGCTCGCCAGCCAGGGCAGTTTTGACCTGAGTGCCGACCCGGCTTTTGCCCAAGCCGCCAGCCGCTACGGCTTTGCCAGCGGCAAGAGCACCCACGCCGACCGGCTGGCAACCATCCGCGACACCTACGAGCGCTTTGGCACCATGATCGACACCCACACCGCCGACGGCGTGAAGGTGGCGCGTGAGCAGCTCGCGCCCGGCGTGCCCATGATCGTGCTGGAAACGGCGCTGCCCATCAAGTTCGCCGCGACGATTGAAGAAGCGCTGGGCCAGCCGCCCTCGCGCCCCGCCAGGTTCGAGGGCATCGAGGCGCTGCCCAAGCGCGTCAAGGTCATGCCCGCCGATGCGGACCTCATCAAACGCTACATTGCCGAGAACGTGCATTGAACGCCCGCCTGTGAATTCAATGCACCCGCCAGAGGCCAGAACATCGAGCGTGTGCATTGATGGCGGGAGCGGTTCGTTGGACTGCAAGGCGCGTTTCTTGAAAGCCGCCAGATGAAAGTCGTGGGTTTTGCCGGGTATTCCGGCTCGGGCAAAACCACGCTGGTGGAAAAACTCATTCCCGCGCTGAAACGGCGCGGCCTGCGCGTCTCGGTGGTCAAGCACGCGCATCACCGCTTTGACGTGGATCATCCCGGCAAAGACACGTTTCGCCACCGCGAGGCGGGCGCTTTTGAAGTCGTGGTGGCTTCGGCCAACCGTCTGGCGCTGATGCGCGAATTCGAGCAGCCCGCCGAACTCACCGTTCACCAGCTGATTGCCGAACTGGACGCGGGCGTGGATTGGGTGTTGGTCGAGGGGTTTAAACACAGCGACCTGCGCAAGATCGAAGTCTGGCGCGCCTCATCGGGCAAGCCCGCCCGCTACGCAAATGACAGTTTTATCGCCGCCATCGCCACCGATTCGCCCGGCCAGCTGCCCCAAGCTACCTTGCGCCCGGTGCTGGATCTGAACGATGCGCAGGCGGTCGCAGCCTATCTGGTGAACAATCAGGCGCGTTTTGCGTATGACCCGCATAACGTGGATGGCGCGCATAACGCCGCTGGCTCCGGTCGGCGCGCTGGCTGACGTTTTTCAGGTTTTTTTGAAGCGATCTTTTTCGCTCCGCTGCATTTTTATTCTGGACACTCTGCCATGAGCCTCGTTTCTCCCGCTTCCCCGCCAGTCGCCCCGCCACCTGCCCGCGCTCCGCTCAAGCTGCTGGACGCGGCGCTGGCGCAATTGCTGGCCCACGCCCTGCCGCTGCCCGCCGTGGAAACGGTGGCCACGCTGGATGCCGATGGCCGGGTGCTGGCGCAAGACCTGCTCTCCAGCCTGAACGTGCCCGCCCACGACAACAGCGCAATGGATGGCTACGCCGTACGCAGTGCCGACTGGCTGGACGCTGCGCCGCTGGACGCCACAACGCTCGACACTGCGCCGCCGCCGCCGCCGCTGCCCGTCAGCCAGCGCATTGCGGCGGGCAGCAGCGGCCAGCCCTTGGCACCGCTGACGGCGGCGCGGATTTTTACCGGCGCTCCGATTCCGTTCGGCGCCGATGCCGTGGTGATGCAGGAAGACTGCGAAGCGCTGGACGGCGGCGTGCGCTTGCG
>CAIYKK010000541.1 GCA_903926695.1 uncultured Burkholderiales bacterium | reverse complement strand
GCGCCAGCGCCACGCACAGCAGCGCGTCGGCTTCGGGCGGCGGCGGGCGTTTGGCGAGTTGCTGGCGCAGCGCTTCGGCGCGGCCCAGCCAGCGTAGCGCGTGAAAGGCCAGCGCCTGCACGCCGGGGCGCAGTGCGGCGTCCACGTCGTCGAGCGCGGGCGTCATGGATTGGCCGTCGCGCACGGCCATCAAGACGGAGGCGGCGCCCTGGAGCTGGCGCCATAACGGCACCTGGGCGAAAGGGGAAACTGGGGTGAATTGAGCTTGCATTGTTGTATCAAGGCCGCCCTTGTGGCAGCCAGCCTTACAGCCGTCCAGAGGCGGACGGAATTGACGCTATTAGACCAGCCCCGGCGCGCCCCGTTCGGACAAGGGCTTGCAGGCAGCTGGCCGGGCGCAGACTTGCGCAGACCCGGCCACTTTCACTGCAGGGTGTCAGGCCGCGTCGAGGCAAACTGATCAAGCCGTCCCGGATGGGTGGCCACAGGACGGCCATAGATGCGGCGGATGCGCTCGGCCAGCGGCGGGTGGCTGTCAAACCAGTGCGCATGCACCGAACCACTGGCCTTGATGAGCAGCATGTGCTGCACCGCCGGGTGCAGTCTGCGCACCGAATAGGCCTGCTCGCTCGCCGCCTTGCGCAGCACGCCGCCCAGCCCGTCGCGGCTGCGGGTGAACTGCACCGCCCGCGCATCGGCCAAAAACTCGCGCTGGCGCGACACCGCCGCCTTGAGCATGCGCCCGGCCAGCCAGCCCAGACAACCCGTGATCTTGATGGCAAAACCCGGCAGGGCCAGAAAGGAGCGCTCGCCGTTCTGGTTGGGCTCGCACATGCTTGAACCCATGTTAAAAATCATCTCCAGCCCGAACACCATGCCCGCCAGGCGCATGTTCAGGCGCGTGTCGCCTTCGCGCAGGTGGCTGAATTCGTGGGCCAGCAAGCCCATCAGCTCGTCGCGGGTCAGGCGGTCGAGCGCGCCTTGGGTCACGGCCACCACGGCGTCGTCTTCGCCCCAGCCGGCGGCAAAGGCGTTGATGCTCTCCTCGTGCGGCAACACCATCGCCAGCGGCGGTTTCATGCTGGCGGCAATGGCCAACTCCTGGACGATGTTGCACAGTTTGTGCTCGGCCTCGCGGCTGGCTGGCCAGGCTTCGCGGGCGCCCGCCTGGCGCGCCAGCGCTTCGCCGCCGCCTTCGAGTACCGAGGTTTCCACCCACCAGCCACCCAGCACAAACAGCAGGGTGACAGCGGTGTTGACAGTGAAAAAATACGCCGGATAGCCGTGAAACCCGAACAGGCTGATATGCCAGACCAGCGCCAGCGCGCCATTGATGGCCAGCACCAGCGCAATCACGGTCAGGCCAAAAAGGAGCAGCAGCCAGCGGGTTTGGCCACGGGCCTGCGTCTGCGCTTCAAAAAACCGCATACGTTATCCAGCCCGGCACAGCGCGGCCAAAGTAGCTTTTTGAATGCAGCGCCGGGCGCGCTGCGGCAAGTCTGAGCGCGTCATGGCGCTACATCTGGATGCGCAACGTCTGGCGCTCGACCGCGCTTTCGGTGGCTTGCAACATGGCCGAGGGCGCAAAACCGAACAGGCGCGCCACCAGCAGCGCGGGAAACTGGCCCTGCGCGTTGTTGTAGTCCAGCACGGCGTCGTTGTAGGCCTGGCGCGCAAAGCCGACTTTGTTTTCGGTGCTGGTCAGCTCTTCGCTGAGTTCGCGGATGGTGCGATCCGCCTTGAGGTCGGGATAAGCCTCGGCCAGCGCAAACAGCCGCCCCAGCGTTCCGCCCAGCGCCTGCTCGGCGCTGGCCAGCGCGATCACGCTGTCGGCATTGGCGGGATGGCTGCGCACCGCGTCGCTGGCGCTGCGCGCCTGGTTGCGCGCGGCAATCACGGCTTCGAGCGTGCTGCTTTCGTGCTGCAGGTATTTTTTCGCCGCCTCGACCAGATTGGGAATCAGGTCATAGCGGCGCTTGAGCTGCACGTCGATCTGGCCGAAGGCATTGGCAATGATGTTTTTGAGCCGCACCAGCCGGTTGTAAGCGCTCACCGCCCAAAAGATGAGCACGGCTGCCACGGCCAAAAATACCAGATTACTTGTTGACATGCGGTTTTCCTTGAGGCTTGGGGGATTGTCAAGCTGAACGATAACATCCGTGAAGCCCAGGGCATCGGTCAGCAGGTGACGGAAGCACTATTAAATTCATAGCTGCCTGCACCCGTATTCATTGCGCTAGATGCTGATTTTATACTTGAAAACCGTAGTGAATTCCTACCGGATCGCTGACTATTACCTGCGCTGCGTTTGGTTTTGGGGCAAGCGGAGAT
>CAIYKK010000540.1 GCA_903926695.1 uncultured Burkholderiales bacterium | reverse complement strand
TCGGTGTACATCTTGGCCAGCGCGGCGTGATGCTCGGCAGCGGCCTGGTGCTCTACCCGCGCCAGATTGGCCTCTTCCAGATACTCGCGGGACTTACGCAGGTAAGCGTCTGAATTTTTTTCAAACAGATGAAATTTCATGGTGATGTACCCGGTTGAGGCTCCTGACGCCACACCCGGACGACTTGAGAAATACTATTCAAAAACATAAAGAGATTACAGCGTCAAGCCTGTAACCCCTTGATTCATTGGTAATAGTTCTGATTTCTCAGCCTCGGCGGCGCTCGATGTCGGGCGTGCTGACGGACACGTCAGCGCACTGGGCGCGCTGGCGCAGCGCGTGCTCCATGACCACTAGCGCCAGCATGGCCTCGGCAATCGGCGTGGCGCGAATGCCGACGCAAGGGTCGTGGCGGCCCTTGGTGACGACTTCCACCGGCTTGCCGCCCGCATCAATCGACGGGCGCGGCGTGATGATGGAGCTGGTCGGCTTGATGGCAATCGACACTTCCAGATCCTGCCCGGTGCTGATGCCGCCCAGCACGCCGCCGGAGTGATTCGAGGCAAAACCTTCGGGCGTCAGCGCGTCGCCGTGAACCGTGCCGCGCTGCGCCACGCTGGCAAAACCCGCGCCGATTTCCACGCCCTTGACCGCGTTGATGCCCATCATGGCAAACGCAATGTCGGCGTCCAGCTTGTCAAACAGCGGCTCGCCCAGCCCCACGGGAACGTTTGAAGCCGTCACGCGCAGACGTGCCCCGCAGGAATCGCCCGCCTTGCGCAGCGCGTCCATGTAGTCTTCCAGCGCTGACACATCGGCCACGGGCGCAAAAAACGGGTTGTTCGGGACGTGTTCCCAGGACTCGAACGGAATGACCACCTCGCCGACCTGCGTCATGCAGCCGCGAAACGTGGTGCCATATTTCTCAAACAGCCACTTTTTAGCGACTGCGCCCGCCGCCACCATAGGCGCCGTCAGCCGCGCCGAGGAGCGCCCGCCGCCGCGTGGATCGCGCAGGCCGTATTTGTGCAAATAGGTGTAATCAGCGTGGCCGGGGCGGAAGGTATCGAGGATGTTGCCGTAATCCTTGCTGCGCTGATCGGTGTTTTTGATCAACAGGCAAATCGGCGTGCCGGTGGTTTTGCCTTCATAGACGCCGGAGAGGATTTCCACCGCGTCAGGCTCGCTGCGCTGGGTGACGTGGCGGCTGGTGCCGGGCCGGCGCCGGTCCAGATCGCCCTGAATATCGGCTTCGGTGAGTGACAGGCCCGGCGGGCAGCCGTCAATCACGCAGCCAATGGCCGGGCCGTGGGATTCACCAAAGTTGGTGACTGCGAAAAGGGTTCCAAAAGTATTGCCGCTCATGCGCCCGATTATCCCCGAGCGCGCCGCCCGCTGGCCTGTATCAGCCCAGAATGGGCTGGTTCTCTTGATCCGGCCAGTCGCGGATGTAGGCCTTGAGCATTTTGTTTTCAAAGTTCTGGCTGTCCACCACGGCCTTGGCCACGTCGTAGAAGCTGATCACGCCCATGAGCGTTTTCTGGTCCATCACCGGCATGTAGCGCGCATGGCGCTCCAGCATCATGCGGCGCACATCGTCCATTTCGGTTTCCGAGGTGCAGGTCAGCGGCTGCGGGTCCATCGCCTTGCGCACCAGCGTGGCGCCCATATCGCCGCTGTTTTTGACGATGCAGGCCAGCACTTCCCGGAAAGTCAGCATGCCCACCAGAACGCCGCGCTCCATGACGACCAGCGAACCGATGTCTTTTTCGGTCATGATCTGGGCCGCAACGGACAGGGGTTCGTCAGGCTGAACCGTATAAAGCGTGCTGCCTTTGACCCGCAGGATGTCTAAAACCTTCATCAATTTTTCCTCGTTGTATTTCAAAAAATCCCGGTGCCGGGCGGGCCGGGAATGGGTTCAAATCGGCGTCAAATATAGCCCACAATTGCCTGCGGGCTGTAACGATTTTCCCGTAGCGGTGCCTGCAATTTGCCTTTTTTGGCTTGAAGGAGATAGGGCTTACCCTTCTTCCGCGAAAAGCCCCGTCCTTCAGGGCGGGGATGCAGAGCGCGGACACCGAAGGTGTCCTCTGCTGCTTTCAATAAGTCAAACCGCTGATTAAAATTCCAGCATGCAGCGTCTCCAGGCTTTCAAGTTTGAACTCATGCCCAACGGCGGGCAGGCGCGGGGTATGCGCCGCTTCGCTGGGGCG
>CAIYKK010000539.1 GCA_903926695.1 uncultured Burkholderiales bacterium | reverse complement strand
GCCTGATTCACCCCGACGTTGTGGCCGCCTTCCTTGTAGCCGCTCTCGCCGTACTCGAAGCCCGGCAGCGGGCCGGTGTTTTTGGGCGTGAACTCATAGCGCGGGGCCAGCACCTGCTCCATCAGCAGGCTGGCGGAAATGGCCTTGAGCATATCGTTCACCGCCTCGGCCACGGCGGACTGTTCGGCGGCTGGCTCGGCAATCAGGTTGGTGAAACGCGCCCGCTCCTTGCCTTGGGCGTCGCGGGTGGCGCGGCCAATGATCTGCACGATTTCAGTCAGGCTGCTGCGGTAGCCGATGGTCAGCGCGTGTTCGCACCAGATCCAATCAAAACCTTCCTTCGCCATGCCCAGCGCGATGATGACATCCACGTTGTCGCGGTTGTTCTTCTGCGCCGGGTCTTTCAGCGCGCCCAGCACGCGGGAGCGCCGGGCCGGGTCGCTGTCATCCACCAGGTCGGCCACTTTCAACGTGCGGCCATCACGGGTCAGCACCTGATGAAAGCCGGTGGCCGGGTCAACGCCTTTCCATTCGCCCAGGCCGTACATGATTTCGTTGACCTCGCGCTCCTTGTCTTTGAGGCTTTCGCGGGCGTTCACATTGGGAATGTGGACGATGGTTTTGAGCGCCGGGTCCAGCACCTTGGCGACGGCATCCACATAAGGGCCGGTGTAGAAAAAATAGCCGATGTCCAGCGACTTGAGCCATTGGTAACCGTTGAGCTGTTCGTAGTAGGTGTAGGTGACCGTCTCGAACTTGGCTTCGTCTGCCGGGGCCAGCACCGCCTCGCTGTCGCCCCGGAAGTAGGAGCCGGTCATGGCGACGATATGCACCTTGTCGCGGGTGATGAATGCGCCCAACTGGCTGCCCAGCACGTTGCCGGGGTTGCTGGAGACGTGGTGGAACTCGTCGATGGCAATCAGGCGGTTATCGAATGCCTGGATGCCCAGCTCTTCCACCGCAAAGCGAAAGGTGGCATGGGTGCAGACCAGCACCTTGTCTTGACCGGCCAAGAATTTGCGCACCGCCTCCACCTTGGACTTGGCCACGCGCGGCTCGTCCACGCCGGGCGCATTGCACAGGTTCCACTGTGGGGCCACCTGCCAATCCCAGTCAAAGCCGTGCTGGCTCAAGGGTTCGTCGGCAAAGCTTGAGCCAATGGAGCGCTCCGGCACCACGACGATGGCCTGGCGCAAGCCCTGGTTGTTGAGCTTGTCCAGCGCGATGAACATCAGGGCGCGGGATTTGCCCGAGGCCGGCGGTGATTTCAATAGCAAATATTGCTCGCCGCGCCTGGCATAGGCGCGCTCCTGCATGGCGCGCATGCCCAGTTCGTTGGCCTTGGCGGAAGCGCCCGTGCGCGCTGTGGCGATGGACACCGAGGGCACGGTGTAAGCGTTGGTCGGGTTGCCTGGGTGGCTCATTGCGGGTCGTTTTCTGTAGATGTGTTGTCGCTGCGCGGAGTCAGGCTGCTCATGATCCAACCCGGCTCACTGGAAATTGAGGCAGCGCCTTGTTCCAGGCGGCCAGATTCATCACTGCGCACCCGGCCACAAACGCTTGTTTCCACGGTTGATCACCGGGGCCAGTCACGGGGAGCTGGCGCTTCAATGCCTCTGTGCGGGCCAGCAAATCAGCGCCCGATAGCGTACTGGCACCCAGCAAAACCAAATAAGTGACCGGTTTTTCAGCACGGCCTTGTGCCCACTCGTACAGCCAGGAATCCCGGTATTTGGTCTTCAAATCGGTATCAAGTTGCCCGCTCATGAATTTTTGGATGAACGCTTCCCTGTCCTTGGCGTGAGCCTTGGGGTTTTC
>CAIYKK010000538.1 GCA_903926695.1 uncultured Burkholderiales bacterium | reverse complement strand
TGACTGCGCACGACAAGGGCTACAAGCTGGCCAGCGTGGTGAGCTGGCTGCAGGGCCAAATCAAAGCGCAGGTTCTGACCGGGCTGCCTTTTGGCCACGTCCCCACTAAAGTGCTGCTGCCCGTCGGTGAAAAAGTCACGCTCGCCGTGGAAGGACGAGACGCCTTTTTGCTATGGGGCCACCAGCACTGAGACGCAAGCGATCAATTCCCCAGCGGGCTGACTCTTGTATGCAAACCCTTGGGCAGCAAACCCTTGAATTTTTCGCTGATGTGATTGATTTTTGCGCGTGCGATGGCTTCGCCATGCGTGGCAGCGAGCGCTGCCATGAATTCACCGCGCGCATACCACAAGGCTTGGGCATCCGTGGCGTAGCGCACCCGGCGCACAACTTGGGGGAATTTAAGTTCGCCACAGTGCTTGAGTTCGTTGAGCATCAGTTGACGGATATCTTCAATCCGCCCCGTCCGCGCCGAAGGGGTAAGTGCCTCTGAACTGAGCAACGCCAGCAAACTGCTTTTGATCTGACTGTTGAACCAATGCATGGAATTAATTTTGATAAATAAATAAATTATTTTTTGGTTTTCGGATCAAGAGTGAAATTAACATTTTTTAAGTCAATTTGTGGGATGCCATGATGTAAAGCATCAATTTAAGCTCATCTATTGGTAACCAAATGTCAAGATAATGTGCTGTACGGTGACTTTGCGCAAAACCCACTGGTGGCCATGCTTTAATCGGCCGACTTGACTTATTACAGGCACGTTACACAGTTTCATGATAGAAGTTACCGTTGTTTTTGCCGACCTCACGGGAAGCACAGGTGTTTTTGAATCCCTGGGCAATGCCAAAGCGACCGATGCCATTACCCGCCTGACGCACTGGATAGGAGGCGTTTGCCAAAAGCATCGCGGAGATGTCGTGAAATACCTCGGCGATGGCGTGCTCATCGTGTTTGACGAAAGTCATGATGCGGTTGAGGCGGCGACAGAACTCCAGCAGGTGCATCAGGAGCGCATCAAAAAATGGCCTGATCCCCTGAAAATGCGGCTGCAAATCGGCATGGCCCGTGGCGAAATCGTGCGTCAGGACGGTGACTGTTATGGCGACGCCGTGAACGTGGCGTCGCGCCTGAGCGATTTGTCCGGCCCTGAACAGATACTGGTCACCGACACCGTGATCCGCCAGATTCCCGAGCATAGCGGGGTGCGTTACCGCTCTATGGGTGCCATTCCGATCCGGGGCCGGGTTGAACACTGCGTGGTGTGTCGGATTGAATGGCAATCAGAAGTGCTGTCAGAGGTGTTTACTGTTCCGGCCAGTTTGGAGCCATTACCTTTTGAGGACAGGCCGCCGCAGCCTGGGTGCATCCAGCTGTTCTGGCTGGATATGGCAGCTGAATTTACTTCTGACAAGCTGCCGGTCTTTCTGGGCCGGGACGCGAGCGCGCAGTTTGTCATTCTGGACCGCCGTGTTTCCCGCAAGCACGCACGCATCGAGTGGCGTGCGGGCAGGTTTTACCTGGAAGACACCAGCAGCTACGGCACCTGGGTGCGCTTTGCCGACAGCGTGATCACTGTGGCGTTGCGCCGTCAGGAGTGTGTGCTGCTACAGGAAGGGGAAATGGCTCTGGGCGCGTCGTTTGAAGACTTCTCAACGCCCACGGTGAGTTTTAAATTCCAGACCAGTTTTACGCCATCGGTGCGCTAGGCGCGGCAATGCCGCAGGCGTTCACGCGGGCACGGCGCTGAGATGAAGGCGCTCCCAATGGCGGTGCCGCGCCATCGCCGCCATGAAGTCGTGCGAGACCTGGCCATCCAGCACTTTGCGCACATCGGCGATCAGGAGGCCCGGCGCTGGTTCGCTGACCTTGTCCGGGTCGGCGTTCTGGCCAAAACCGAGCATGTTGAGCAGCTGACGGCCTTCATTGATGGCGCAGATGGTTTTGCAGTGTTTGTACGCTTCGAGTACAAAGTGAACCGCCGCGCCCAAGGCGCACAGCGCGGCGACACTGGCCTGACCGCCCGGCAGCAGCACCGCATCGAACATGACTGAGGGCATGGTGGCCAAGGCGTAGTCCACCGTCAACTGGCGGCCGCTGACGGTGCTGACGGTGCCCAGATGCGGCGCTACCAGCTTGCAGATGGCACCAGCCTCTGTCAAATCCTGCTGAATACGCCGCAGGGTGATGTTTTCAATGCCATCGGCGACCAGAACGGCAATCCGGCGCGTCTTGACGCCCGCACCGGGTCGGCTGGTCATGCTCAGGGCCGGGTCTTCATCCACCGGGCTGGTGGCGCTGGCGTCGCGAAAACCCAGACGGCCCGCCGCCGCTTTGGGATCGGGCGGCTTGATGCCCAGCCCCGCTGCAATTCGCGTGGCCAGTTTCATGTCCACATGGGCCAGGTTATCGACCATGCGCTGGCGGATTTCGGCCAGATCGACTTTGGACAGCTCAAACTGGAAAGCCTGCACAAGATGGTCTTTTTCAGCCCCGCTCTGGCTGTTCCAGAACAGCCGGGCTTGCGAGAAGTGATCATCAAACGACGGGCTTCTGCGCCGCACTTTGGTGGCCTGCACGGCGTCCGGGAAGGTTTGAAAGCCCTGCGTCCCGCCATCAATGCGGAACTCGGTCCCGTTGGCCAGCATATTGGGCTCGTAGGCGACGCGCCCCTTGCTCGGCGTCTGGCGATGCATTCCGGCGCGCTGAAAGTTGTGGACCGGGCAGACGCTGCGGTTAATCGGCAGCTCGTGAAAATTCGCACCGCCCAGCCGCGAGAGCTGGCTGTCGCTGTAGGCGAACAGGCGACCCTGTAGCAGCGGGTCGTTGGAGAAATCAATCCCCGGCACGAGGTGGCCCGGATTGAAGGCGACTTGTTCGGTTTCTTCAAAAAAACTGTCCGGGTTGCGGTTGAGCACCATTTTTCCGATCAGCTGTACCGGCACCAAGGACTCGGGAATGAGTTTTGTTGGATCCAGCAGGTCAATGCCGAGCGCGTCTTCCTTGCCCGCATCGATCAGCTGCACGCCCAGCTCCCACTCAGGGAAACTACCGCTGTCAATGGCTTCCCACAGGTCGCGCCGGTGGAAATCGGGGTCTTTTCCGGCGATTTTCTGGGCTTCGTCCCAAGCCAGTGCATGCGCGCCTAGCTTGGGTTTCCAGTGGAATTTCACAAAAAATGTATCGCCCCGCGCATTGATAAAGCGAAAAGCATGCACGCCAAAACCCTCCATCATGCGCAGGCTGCGCGGCAGGCCGCGATCTGACTGCGTCCACATCAGCATGTGGGTGGTTTCGGGCATCAGCGAGGCGAAAT
>CAIYKK010000537.1 GCA_903926695.1 uncultured Burkholderiales bacterium | reverse complement strand
GATCTGATCAGGCTGCTGGGCGGGCAAAGCGCTTTGCTGCTGCTGTCGGCCAACACCGTCTGGCCGGACAAGGCGCAGGGCCATAGCCGCCAGCGGCTGCACTGCCTGGTCAAGCCTTACACCAGCGAAGACATGCGTGCCGCCTTGGGCCGCTTGGGGCTGGGCGTTTGCGCGCCGGGCCGCACCGCCAGCCCGCAGCCCTTTGCTGCCCGGCCCGCCGCGCCGCCGCCCTTTGCTGCCCGGCCTGTCGCAGCGCCCGCCGCCGCATCATCTGCCGCCGCAGCGCCCGCTACCGCAGCGCAGTCAGCCGCCATAGCGCACTCAGCGACTCAAGCGCCGCCTGCCGCTATGTTCATGCGGCCCGCCGCGCCCGCGCTGGCATCTGCGCAGCGCCGACACATCGCCCACGCGGCCCTGCCGCTGCACGAGAGCCTGCACGCGCTCCGCACCATGTTTCCCGATTTGCAGCGCCACCGCCTGCTGGGGCGGCTGCTCGACATGATGGCCAGTGGCCGCGTGCAGGAGCTGCGCCTGACGCTGCATCATTCCATCGTGCTCCATCCCGCTGAAGGCTGGGTGGTTCACAACGTCGCGCCCGCCATGCTGGAGCGCCTTGTCCACGATGGCAGCGCCGTCGCCGCCATGAATGTGCGCGAACTCGACGCCAATCAGGCGCAGCAACGCGCCAGCCAGAGCCACTACACCCGCACCGCGCTGGACACTTTTTTGTGGACGCTGGCCGAATCCTCGCTCGGACGCCAGACGCCCCCGGCCCTGCGCGACGCCGAGCTGACGCTGACCAGCATGCCCGGCTTCACCCGCATTCCCGGCGTGGGCAACCTGCCGCTGCAGCTCGCCGCCATCTGCGTGCGGCTGCCGCAAACCCTGTCCAATCTGCGCGCCGCCTTTCCCGAGCAAGACCCCGGTGAAATTTCGCGTTTTATTTTGCTGTCCACCGTCTCGGGGCTGGGAAGCCTCAGTCTGGTGGCCGTGGCGGCGGGCGCTGCCGCCTTGTCGCGCCCGGCGACGCCCCGGCCTGCGCGCCCTGTGCGCCCCGTGCGAACCGAGGCCAGCGGGTTTTTCCGCGCCATGCTGCAGAAACTTTTTTAGCCCCCATGAGCATTCAATACAAGATCGTTTTTGCCGGCCCGGTGGGCGCGGGCAAAACCTCCGCCATCCAGGCCCTGTCCGACATCGAAGTCATCAGCACCGAGGCCAGAGCGTCCGACGATGTGCGCAAGCTCAAGCCCACCACCACCGTGGCGATGGACTACGGCGTCATGAAACTGGGCAACGGCGATCAGGTCCGGCTCTACGGCGCGCCCGGCCAAAAGCGTTTTGATTTCATGTGGGACATCCTGACTGAAAACGCCCTCGGGCTGGTCGTGCTCGTCAGCGCCGCCGCGCCCGATCCGGTGGCCGATTTGCGCACCTATCTGGACGCGTTCCGCGACCTCATAGACCGCACGGCGGTGATTGTCGGCGTGACCCACGGCGACCAGGGCAACGCCGCCGCCCGCCACCTGCTGATCGAAGAAATGCAGCGCCAAGGCATTCCCGCCTGCGTGATGGAAGCCGACGCCCGCAGCCGCACCGACGTGGCCATGCTGGTCAAAACCCTGCTCTTCAGCATTGACCCGTTTGCTGGCAACGCCGGGCCAATGGCGGGCAGCGCGGCGGTCAGGCCGCTGGCATGAGCGCGCTGACGAAACCGACCCAAAGTGCGGGCGTCTGGCTGGCACTCACGCCAGCGGGTGCGCTGCAGGCTTTTGCCCAGCGCCAGCCCGACGAGCCCGCCCGTGCGCTGCAAGCGCTGCTGAGCGGCGCCGTCACTTTGACGCAAGCGGCTTGGCTGGCGAATACGCCCGGCGCGCCCGCGCTGCTGGAGCCTGCGCTGGCCAGCGGCTGGATAGAGCGCCTGCCGCGCTGTATCGAAGGACCGGAAGTGCGGCTCGATGATTTTGTGCCGCACGTTATCGCGTCCCTGTCGGGCGAGCGGCGCGCCGTGCTGGCTTCGGAAACCGGGTTTTGCCTCGGGCGCGCTGGCGTGGCGCAGGACGAGGCTGACGTGCTCAGCGCCGCCGCCGCCGATTATTCCGACTTTGCCCAGCGTCAGGCGCGGCGCGGCTGGACGGGCGCGCAGGGCTACGCGGCTTTCCACACCGACGCTGAAATGCTGCTGCCCGCCGTGTCCTTCGTGCCGCTGTGGGTTGAAGGCGTGGGCTACTGGCTGATTCTGGGCGGCGAGCCGCTGCTCAACAACCCGGCGCTGGTCGAACTGCTCTGGGGCATCCGCGAAGCGGGCAGCCGGTTTACGCTGCCAGCGGCCTGAGCGTCCCGAACGGCTGAAATGCGCTGAACCAGACACGCCTCTTCGTGCGCCGTTGCGGCCCGGCCTGCGCGCCGGACGCTTGCAGCGAAAATGCCCGTTCTGCCTGCGGGCTTGCCACACCTTCCCAATTTTTAAAAACGTCATGACCAAAAAAGAACCCGCCAAAGCCGCCTTGGACCTGCCCGAAGTCAACTTCTCCGATTACGGCGACGTGCGTTTTCTGCACCTGGGCACCGAGTGGGTGCAAGGCTCCATGTTGCGCGACGCGCCCTACGACATCGAACTCGAATACGTACAGCGCATGATGGCCGGGCTGCTGTTCATGGACGCTGAATCGGTCGCCAAAAAACACGCCATGCAGCTGGGCCTGGGTTCCGCCGCGCTGACCAAGTTCTGCTGGAAAAAGCTGCGCATGAAAACCACCGCCATCGAGATCAACCCGCAGGTCATTGCCGCCTGCCACCTGTGGTTCAAGCTGCCGCGCGAAGATGTGCGCCTCACCGTCATCGAGGCCGATGCGGCCGATGAAATCCAGAAACCAGCGCATCAAGGCACGGTCGATTTGCTGCATGTCGATCTGTACGACGACCAGGCCGCCGCCCCGGTGCTCGACGACGAAGATTTTTACGCCCACTGCCGCGACCTGCTGACCGACGACGGCGTGATGACGGTCAACCTGTTTGGCCGCGATTCGAGCTACGAGCAGTCGCTGGTCAAAATGGCCGAGGCGTTTGGCCCCGAGTGCATTTGGGCGTTCCGGCCCACGCGTGAGGGCAACACCGTCGTGCTGGCCCAGCGCGACCCGAGCCGCCCCGAGCGCGCCGCGCTGCTCGAACAGGCGGGCGTGATTGAATCGCGCTGGGATCTGCCCGCCAAAAAGTGGCTGCGGCTTTTCAAGCCGGTGCTCTGAGCGGCGCTGCCGGCCCGCTGGCCGATGACTGATCGGGTAAAGTGGCTTGCATGAGCGCCGTCCTGCCCCCTTCCTCTCCCTCGTTTTCCACCACCTTGTCCGACCGGCTGCCTGACGGCCCGCTGGACTGGCGCAGTTTGCTCGAATGGCTCAGTGCCGACGGCATCATCAGCGTGGTCGAGGCCCAGCGCACGCTGGCACGCTGCGCGCAGGTGCAAAGCGCCCAGCCGCCGCTGGTGCGTCTGGCCAGCATCGGCATGACGCGGGTCGCCGATGGCAAGCCGCTGGACATCGAAACCCTCACGCAGTGGCTGGCCGGGCACATCGGCTTGCCGTATTTGCGCATTGACCCGCTCAAGGTGGATGTGGGCAAGGTCGCCGATAGCATGTCGAGCGTGTATGCCGAGCGGCACAAAATTTTGCCGGTGCAGGTCATGCCGCACGAGTTAGTTATCGCCACGTCCGAGCCGTTTGTCACCGACTGGGTCGCCGAGATCGAGCGCCAGTCGCGGCGCACGGTGCGCCTGGCGCTGGCCAATCCGCTGGACATTGCCAAATACACAGTGGAGTTTTTTGCGCTGGCCAAGTCGGTCAAGGCCGCCGTCAAATCGACCAGCAGCGCCAGTACGGCCAGCTTTGAGCAGTTGGTTGAACTCAACAAAACCAGCAAGCAGCTGGACGCCAACGATCAGGGCGTGGTGCAGGTGGTCGATTGGCTCTGGCAATACGCCTTTGACCAGCGCGCCAGCGATATTCATCTGGAGCCACGGCGCGAGCAGGGCGTGATTCGATTCCGCATCGACGGCGTGCTGCACCCGGTGTATCAGTTGCCGATGACGGTTCACACGGCGATGACGGCGCGCATCAAGCTGCTCGGGCGCATGGACGTGGTGGAAAAACGCCGCCCGCAAGATGGCCGCATCAAAACGCGCAACCCACGCGGCGACGAAATCGAAATGCGCCTATCCACGCTGCCCACGGCGTTCGGCGAAAAAATGGTGATGCGGATTTTTGACCCCGACACGACGGTGAAAAATCTGGACGCGCTGGGTTTTTCGGCGCACGACGCCGGGCGCTGGGAACAATTGGTCAAAAAGCCGCACGGCATTATTTTGGTGACCGGCCCGACCGGCTCGGGCAAAACCACGACGCTGTATTCCACGCTCAAGCGGCTGGCAACCGAGGCGGTGAACGTCAACACGGTCGAAGACCCGATTGAAATGATTGAACCGGCGTTCAACCAGACGCAGGTGCAGCCGCAGCTCGATTTTGGTTTTCCCGAAGGCCTGCGCGCCTTGATGCGGCAAGACCCGGACATCATCATGGTGGGCGAAATCCGCGACCTGAAAACGGCGGAAATGGCGGTGCAGGCGGCGCTGACCGGGCATTTGGTGTTCAGCACGCTGCACACGAATGACGCGCCTTCGGCCATCTCGCGCCTGATGGAGCTGGGCGTGCCGCCGTACCTGATCAACGCGACCTTGGTTGGTGTGCTGGCCCAGCGGCTGGTGCGCACGCTGTGCGTGCAGTGCCGCCAGAGCGACGAAGCGGCCCCACGCGAAACGCTGGCCGATCTGGTCAAGCCGTGGCAACTCAGCGGCGGCTACAAGCCTTACAAGCCGGTGGGCTGCGTCGATTGCCGCATGACGGGTTTTCGCGGGCGCATGGGGCTGTACGAGCTGCTCACACTGAGCGAATCGCTGAAAGAAAAAATCTCCCGCGAACCGAACATGGACGCGCTGCGCCGCCAGGCCATCAAAGAAGGCATGCGCCCGCTGCGTCTGGCCGGGGCGCTCAAGGTGGCCGAAGGCTTGACGACCATCGAGGAAATTCTGGCCGCCACGCCGCCGCTGGCTTGACGTTCAGTTTCAAGATAGCCTGCTGTGATACGGTGCGCCCCGGCGCAATTTTGTTGCGTTGCACCATTTTTTCACAGGAGTTTTTTTATGAATCTGAGATTGCGATATGCGCTGGTCGGACTGGCCTGCGCGGTGACGGGGCTGGCTGCACACGCGGCTGATTTACCCGAACTGAACATCGACCTCAAACAAACCACCGTGTCGGGCATTTCGTCCGGCGCATTCATGGCGGTGCAAATGGGCGTGGCCAAGTCCGCTTCCGTGCGCGGCGTGGCGATCACGGCGGGCGGGCCGTATTTTTGCGCGCTGGACGACTCCTTCGGCGGCAATGTGATGATGGGCGCGATGACTTCGATTGCGCGCTGCATGCAGGGCGATCCAATGATGCCGGCCCAGCCCATCACCGATGCGAATCTCAACAAAATGGTCAGCACGACCAAAGACTGGGCCAAGCAAGGCAAGATTGACCCGGTCAGCAACCTGACCGGGCAAGCGGTCTGGGTGTTCCACGGCTACAACGACGGCGTGGTGAAACTGCCCGTGTCCGACGCGCTGGTCAAGTGGTACGGCAACTTCACGCCGACGAACCAGATTTTCTACAAAGACTCGCTGAACGCCGCCCACGCGCAGATTTCTGCGTCCTGCACGGCCTCCAATAGCGCCGCGCCCGCTGGCGGCGATAGCTGCAACATTTGCCCGACCACGGGCGGCAAGTTCATCAACGCCTGCGTTGACCAGCCCAAGACCGGCGCGGGCGTGCTGTACGACGCGGCTGGCGCGGCGCTGCAGATGTTCTACGGCGCACTCACCCGCACCGCCACCGGCAAACTCAGCGCCAAGGCGCAAGAGTTCACCCAGACGCCTTACCTCAAAATGCGCGGCGGCGGTGCCGTGAGCCAGCCCGACGACATCGCCATGGGCGCGACGGGTTATCTGTACGTGCCACAGGCTTGTAAAGAGGGCCAATCGTGCCGTCTGCACATCGCCTTCCACGGCTGCGCGCAAAGCGCCACCACGCTGGGCCGCGCCTTTATCGATACCGCCGGTGTGAACGAGTGGGCCGATGCCAACCGCATCGTCGTGCTCTACCCACAGGCGAAGCCGACCAAACCGTCGATGTTCTCTATGTCGCTGCCGACGAACCCGCAAGGCTGCTGGGACTGGTGGGGTTATAACGACAAGCCCAAGACCTCGATGTTCGACCCAATGGGCCTGACATCCAAGTCTGCGCCTATTGGCACCTACGCCACGGCTGAAGGCGTGCAGGTCGCTGCCGTCTGGCGCATGGCTGAAAAGCTCGCCGCCAAAGGCACGCCAGCCGCTCCCGCACCCGCCTTGACCACGCCCGCCACGGAACTGCTCGCCATCGACCAGAGCGATGACCAGACCATGCTGCGCTGGAAGGCCGTGAGCGGTGCCACCGGCTACCGCGTGTACCGCAGCACCGGCGACCAGCCCGCACAAGCCATCGGCGGCGATTTGGTGACGCAACTGTTCTGGGTCGATGCCGGTCTGGAACCTAAAACCAGCTACCGCTACACGGTGCGTGCCGTGGTCGGCGGCCAGGAAGGCCCAGACTCCAACGCCGTGACCCTCGGCACCGCAGCCAAAGCGCCCACGCTGGCCCAGTGCGACCCGTACTTCTCGATGACCCTGGGCAAGCCGGTGACCAAATCGGCTTTCTCCATGACGGGTGTGCCGACGACTGAAGTCTGCCCCTGATAGATAGATGAAAAAGCGGCGGCGGTTTGCTGCCGCTTTTTTTGCGGATATGCGCCCTGTTTTTAAAAATAGGGCGCTATTTTTTTGGGGGTTGTATTGCGAAAATTATTGGAATTTTTTAAGCGGATGGGGAATTGCAGTGCATAATTTATGCAAAGTCATCTGCTAAGTTTTAGGTTT
>CAIYKK010000536.1 GCA_903926695.1 uncultured Burkholderiales bacterium | reverse complement strand
TTGAGCTCTGCTAGGTTGAAGAACTACATTAGTATTATCTACCGGCTGAATAATAGGAACCTTATCAAAAGCAACTTCCCAAGGCTGTTTCTTGGGAATTGTTGGACCATCTATAGTTGGAGCATCAGCAAATATTGTACTAAAATCTGTCATATTTTATTTATTTCTTCCTGCTGCGTACTCGGCTGCTTATGCGCGGCTGACGCAGTTCAGGTGGTGCTTTAGCCCTGCAACGCTTGTACCCAAAACGGCATAAATCAATTAAAAAACATACAAATGAATATCTCAAATCTTGCTGTCGCTATTATTGGTCTTGGCTATGTCGGCCTTCCGCTGGCGGTCGAGTTTGGCAAAAAGCGCCCTGTGGTCGGTTTTGACATCAATGCCAAACGCATTGCCGAGTTGCAGGCTGGCCATGACCACACGCTTGAGACCGAACCCGAAGAGCTGCAGGCTGCCGAATACCTGCGCTTTAGCACCCGGCTTGACGACCTGCGCGAGTGCAACTGTTTTATCGTTACTGTGCCCACGCCCATTGACAAGCACAAACGCCCCGACCTCACGCCGCTGATCAAGGCCAGCGAAACCGTCGGTAAAGTTCTCAAGCGCGGTGACATCGTGATTTACGAGTCCACTGTGTACCCCGGCGCCACGGAAGAAGACTGCGTGCCCGTGCTGGAAAAATTTTCGGGCCTGAAGTTCAACCAGGATTTTTACGCTGGCTACAGCCCCGAGCGTATCAATCCCGGCGACAAGGAGCACCGCGTGACCACCATCAAAAAAGTCACCTCCGGCTCCACGCCCGAAGTGGCCGATGTGGTCGATGCGCTTTACAACGAAATCATCACCGCTGGCACGCACAAGGCCGCAAGCATCAAGGTGGCCGAAGCGGCCAAGGTGATCGAAAACACCCAGCGTGACCTGAACATTGCGCTGATCAACGAGCTGGCCATCATCTTCAACAAGATGGGCATAGACACCGAAGCGGTGCTGCAGGCCGCTGGCAGCAAATGGAACTTTCTGCCGTTCAGGCCCGGTCTGGTGGGCGGGCACTGCATTGGCGTGGACCCGTATTACCTGACCCACAAAGCCCAGTCCATTGGCTACCACCCTGAAATCATCCTCGCCGGGCGCCGCCTGAACGACGGCATGGGCGCCTATGTGGTGGCTCAGCTGGTCAAGGCCATGACCAAACGCTGCATCCATGTCGATGGTGCGCGCATCCTCGTCATGGGCCTGGCCTTCAAGGAAAACTGTCCCGACCTGCGCAACACCCGCGTGGTGGACATCGTGGCCGAACTGCAGGATTACCACTGCCAGGTCGATGTGTACGACCCCTGGGTCTCAAGCGAAGAGGCCCAGCACGAATACGGCATCACCCTCGTGGCCCAGCCCGATACCGGCACTTATGACGGCATCATCCTGGCCGTGGCGCACCACCAGTTCAAGGCGATGGGCGCCCCGGCGATGCGCGCGCTGGGCAAAGCCACCCATGTGCTTTACGACCTGAAATACCTGCTGCCCGCTGCCGCCAGCGACCTACGCCTCTAATCCCTTTCTTTTTATGACCGCTTACGAACAACTCCAAACCCGCCTGCCCCTAGAGCCCCGCACCTGGCTTGTCACCGGCGTCGCCGGTTTTATCGGCAGCAACCTGCTCGAAGCCCTGCTCAAGCTCGGTCAGCGCGTGGTCGGCCTGGACAACTTTGCCACCGGCCACCAGCGCAACTTGGACGAAGTGCAAACCCTCGTCACCCCGGCCCAATGGGCCAGCTTCAATTTCATTGAGGGCGATATCCGCGAGCTGGCTGACTGCCAAAAGGCCTGCGCTGGTGTTGACTATGTGCTGCACCAAGCGGCCTTGGGTAGCGTGCCCCGCAGCCTGGAAGACCCCATCACTATCAACGCGGCGAACGTTACCGGCTTTTTGAACATGCTGGTAGCCGCCCGCGACGCGAACGTGAAAAGCTTTACCTACGCCGCCAGCAGTTCCACCTACGGCGACCACCCCGGCCTGCCCAAGGTGGAAGACAGCATCGGCAAACCCCTGAGCCCCTATGCGGTGACCAAATACGTCAATGAAATCTATGCCGACGTGTTTGCCCGCTGCTACGGTTTTAAAACCATCGGTCTGCGCTATTTCAACGTGTTCGGCCCCCGGCAAGACCCCAACGGTGCTTATGCCGCCGTCATCCCCAAGTGGATTGCCAGCCTGATCAAGGGCGAGCCGGTGTACATCAACGGCGACGGCGAAACCAGCCGCGATTTTTGCTTTATCGCCAACGTGGTGCAGGTCAACCTGCTGGCCGCGACAACGCAAAACCCCGAGGCCGTCAATCAGGTTTATAACGTGGCCGTGGGCGAGCGCACCACGCTCAACGAGTTGTATGCCCAGTTGCACCACAACCTGCTGCCGGTTTACCCGCACCTACAGGGCGCCGAGCCGGTGTACCGCAACTTCCGCTCGGGTGACGTGCGTCACAGCCTGGCCGACATCAGCAAAGCTGCTACGCGCTTGGGCTACGCGCCCACGCAGCGCATCGGACAAGGGCTGGAACTGGCCATGCCTTGGTATGTTGTGCAGGAAAAAAGGTAATAAATATGGTTCCCCCCAATCGAGAAATTCAGAAGGCGATCTACGTCACCCAGCCAGCTTTGCCCCCGCTGGAAGAGTTCATTCCCTACCTTCGGGAAATATGGACCAATAAAATATTGACCAACGGCGGCCCGTTTCACCAGCAGCTTGAAAAAGCCCTGTGCGAGTATCTGGGCGTTAAGCACTTAGCGCTGTTTTCCAACGGCACGTTGGGTTTGGTCACTGCGCTGCAAGCTCTGCGAGTTACCGGCGAGGTCATCACTACGCCTTATTCCTTTGTGGCTACAGCCCATTCGCTCCTGTGGAACGGCATCAAGCCCGTGTTTGTGGATGTGGACCCCAAAACGCTGAACCTGGATCCGGCCAAGATTGAAGCAGCCATCACTCCGCACACCACCGCCATCATGCCGGTGCATTGCTATGGCCACCCGTGCGACGTGCAGGCTATTCAGAAGATTGCCGATAACTACAACCTCAAGGTTATTTACGACGCTGCCCACGCTTTTGGCGTCCAAGATGGAGGCGGCAGCGTGCTCCGCCACGGCGATTTATCGGTATTGAGCTTTCACGCCACCAAGGTGTTTAACACCTTTGAAGGCGGTGCCATCATCTGCCCCGACGCCAAAACCAAGTTGCGCATCGACCATCTGAAGAACTTTGGTTTTGTGGACGAAACCACCGTGGTGGCGCCCGGCATCAACGGCAAGATGAGTGAAATCAATGCCGCTTTTGGTATGTTGCAGCTTCAGCACATTGATGCAGCGCTGGACAAGCGATATAGCATTGATGCGACCTACCGCGAAGCGCTACGCAACGTGCCCGGCATTCGTTGCTTGCAAGATGCTGGCGAGAAGGTGGCCAACTATTCATACTTCCCTGTATTGGTGGAGGCTGATTACCCACTGAGCCGTGATGCGCTGTACCAAAAGCTTAAAGATAACAATATTTATGCCCGCCGGTACTTTTATCCGCTAATTACAGATTTTCCGATGTATCGGAGCATGCCATCGGCCCACCGTGAAAATCTGCCTGTGGCTACGACTGCAGCGCAAAAAGTGCTTTGCTTACCAATTTATCCGGCGCTGACCATACAAGACCAGCAACGCATTATCAATATTGTTCGGG
>CAIYKK010000535.1 GCA_903926695.1 uncultured Burkholderiales bacterium | reverse complement strand
GGCAATGCAGATTTGGTTCACCATTTTGGCCAGTTGGCCAGAGCCGCTGGCGCCCAGCAACGTGAATGCGCGGGAAAAGGCCATGCCTACCGGCTGAACTTTGGCAAAGGCGGTGGCGTCACCACCGCACATCACAGTCAGCAAGCCGTTCTGCGCACCTGCCTGACCGCCTGAGACGGGCGCGTCCACAAACTCCAGGCTGGCAAGCTTGGCCACTGCAGCCAGTTCGCGCGCAATGCTGGCCGACGCGGTGGTGTGGTCGACAAAGATAGCGCCGGGCTTCATGCCAGCAAAAGCGCCGTCTGTGCCCAGGGTAACGCTGCGCAAGTCATCGTCATTGCCGACACAGCAAAACACAATGTCCGCGCTTTGTACTGCCAGTTTGGGCGTTAGCGCATGGCTATTTGTTGCGCCAAATTCGGCCAACCAAGCTTCGGATTTGGCTGCCGTACGGTTGTAGACCGTGACGTGATGACCGGCTTTGGCCAGATGGCCGGCCATGGGGTAACCCATGACGCCAAGACCGAGAAAGGCAACAGAAACAGAAGGAATGGATTCGTAGGTTTTGGCGTTGATGCTGGACATAAATTACATGATGGCGAAATTTTCGGTGCCAGCGCTCAGGTCTTGTGACGTGCCGCGTTGGCTGTTCAGCTTAATTTGCAAGCGCAAGTCATTCAGTGAATCGGCGTTGCGCAACGCGTCTTCGTAGGTAATGGCATTGCTCTCGTACAGGTCAAACAAGGCCTGGTCAAACGTCTGCATGCCGAGGTTACGGCTTTTTTTCATAATCTCTTTCACCTCGGTGACTTCGCCCTTGAAGATCAGGTCGGAAATCAAGGGGGAGTTGAGCAGGATTTCGACGGCCGCAAAACGCCCTTTGCTGTCCTGTTTGGGCACCAGCCGCTGCGACACAATGGCCTTGAGGTTGAGCGACATGTCCATCAGGAGCTGGGTGCGGCGCTCTTCGGGAAAGAAGTTGATCACCCGGTCCAGCGCCTGATTGGCGCTGTTGGCGTGCAGCGTGGCCAGACACAGGTGGCCGGTTTCGGCAAAGGCCAGCGCGTGCTCCATCGTCTCGCGGTCGCGGATTTCGCCCATCAGGATTACGTCCGGCGCTTGGCGCAGGCTGTTTTTCAGGGCCGCTTCCCAGCTGTCGGTGTCCAGCCCGACTTCGCGCTGAGTCACCACGCAGTTTTTATGCAGATGCACAAACTCCACCGGGTCTTCAATCGTGATGATGTGGCCGTAGGACTTCTCGTTGCGCCAATCGACCATCGCCGCCATCGTGGTCGATTTGCCCGAGCCGGTCGAACCCACCAAAATGACCAGACCGCGCTTGGTCATCACCACGTCTTTCAAAACCGGCGGCATGCCCAGGTTGTCGAGCGTGGGCAGCGTGGCCGGAATCACCCGCATCACCATACCAACCTTGCCCTGCTGAATAAACGCGTTGACCCGGAAGCGCCCGATGCCCGGCGGCGAGATGGCAAAGTTGCACTCCTTGGTGCGCTCGAACTCGGCGGCCTGCTTGTCGTTCATGATGGCGCGTGCCAGCGTCATGGTGTGGCCCGCGTTGAGCGGCTGGGACGACACCTTGGTCATCTTGCCATCGACCTTGATGGCGGGCGGAAAGTCGCCGGTGATGAACATGTCGCTGCCGCCCCGGCTGATCATCAGCCGCAGCAAGTCGTTGATGAATTTACTGGCCTGGTCGCGTTCCATGAGGGTTCCTGTGCATGAGTGGGACGGCAGGGCGCTTGATCAGCCTGGGAAGTTGTCGGGGATCTTGGCCTTGCCGCGCGCTTCGGCGGGGGTAATGATGTTGCGCTTGATCAGATCCGACAGGTTCTGGTCCAGCGTCTGCATGCCCACGCTGCTGCCGGTCTGGATGGCCGAGTACATCTGCGCCACCTTCGCTTCGCGGATCAAATTGCGGATGGCGGGAGTGCCGAGCATGATTTCATGCACCGCCACCCGGCCCTGGCCGTCCTTGGTCTTGCATAGCATCTGGGAAATCACCGCCTGCAGCGACTCGGACAGCATGGCGCGGATCATTTCCTTTTCGGCCGCCGGGAACACGTCAATGATCCGGTCCACGGTTTTCGCGGCGCTCGACGTGTGCAGCGTGCCGAACACCAAATGGCCGGTTTCCGCCGCCGACATGGCCAGGCGGATGGTTTCCAGATCGCGCATTTCGCCGACCAGAATCGCGTCCGGGTCTTCGCGCAGCGCCGACTTCAGCGCGGCGTTAAAGCTCAACGTGTGCGGGCCGACTTCACGCTGGTTAATCAGGCATTTTTTCGATTCGTGGACGAATTCAATCGGGTCTTCGACCGTCAGAATGTGGCCGTATTCGTTTTCGTTCAGGTAGTTGACCATGGCGGCCAGCGTGGTCGATTTGCCTGAGCCGGTCGGGCCGGTGACCAGTACCATGCCGCGTGGCCTCATGGCCAGCTCGGCCAGAATCTTCGGCGCGTTCAGCTGCTCCAGCGACAGAATCTTTGACGGAATGGTCCGCAGCACCGCGCCCGCGCCCCGGTTGTGGTTGAAGGCATTGACCCGAAAGCGCGCCAGCCCCTCGATTTCAAACGAGAAATCGACCTCCAGGAATTCTTCGTAATTCTTGCGCTGGGTGTCGTTCATGATGTCGTACACCATCGCGTGAACCTGCTTGTGGTCCAGCGGCTCGATGTTGATGCGCCGCACGTCGCCGTGGACGCGGATCATGGGCGGCAAGCCCGCCGAGAGGTGTAAATCCGATGCCTTGTTCTTGACGCTGAAGGCCAGCAACTGGGTAATGTCCATCCGGCAAATCCTTGGAAGTTGAATCTGAGTTTACCCTTCTTGCGCGAAAAGCCCCGTCCTTCAGGGCGGGGATGTAGAGCGCGGACACCGAAGGTGTCCTCTTCTGCTTTCAATAAGTCAAACCACTGATTAAAATTCCAGCATGCAGCGTCTCCAAGCCTTCAAGTTTGAACTCATGCCCAACGGCGGGCAGGCGCGGGGTATGCGCCGCTTCGCTG
>CAIYKK010000534.1 GCA_903926695.1 uncultured Burkholderiales bacterium | reverse complement strand
TGCTGCTACTGACCAACATCAAAGGCGTGCTCGATAAGGCGGGCGAGTTGCTGACCGATTTGACCTCGCAGCGCATCGACGAGCTGGTCGCTGACGGCACCATCTCGGGCGGCATGCTGCCCAAAATTGCTGGCGCGATTGACGCGGCCAAATGCGGCGTCAACGCCGTCCACATCATTGACGGGCGCGTGCCGCATGTGCTGCTGCTGGAAATCCTGACCGCGCAGGCTTTCGGCACCATGATTCGCTCCCATTGAGCGGCGTCCTGCTGAAGGTTTGCTGTCTATCAAGTGGATACAAAATCTAAGCATGCTTTTGCGCGGCTGAGAGTGCGCTGATCCCGTTCTCTGGTGACAATGGGCTGAATTGCTGAAGGATTCACCATGCCCCAGTACACCCCGCCCCTGCGCGACATGCAGTTTGTTTTGCATGAAGTGTTCAAGGTTTCCGACGCGTTGAACCTGCTGCCCCGGTACGCCGAGATGGATGCCGACACGCTCAACGCGGTGCTGGAAGCGGGCGGCAGATTTGCGGCGCAAGTCATCTTCCCGCTCAACCGCAGCGGCGACGAGGAAGGCTGTACGCTGGATAAAACCACCCACGAAGTCACGCCGCCCAGTGGTTTTAAGGCCGCCTATGCGCAGTATGTGCAAGGCGGCTGGCCCGCGCTGAGCTGTGCGCCCGAGTACGGCGGCCAAGGGCTGCCGTTTGTGGTCAACCAGTGTTTTTATGAAATGCTGAACTCGGCGAATCAGGCCTGGGCCATGTATCCCGGCCTGTCGCACGGCGCTTATCAGGCGCTGCAGGTCCACGGCACCGAGGCGCAAAAAAAGCTTTACCTGCCCAAACTCGTTAGCGGCAGGTGGACCGGCACCATGTGCCTGAGCGAAGCGCATTGCGGCACCGATCTGGGCCTGCTGCGGACGCGGGCCGTTCCCTGCGGCGACCCACAAAGCGGGGCGTACCGGCTGACCGGCAGCAAGATATTCATCAGCGCTGGCGAGCACAACATGGCGGCCAACATCGTGCATCTGGTGCTGGCGCGCCTGCCCGGTGCGCCGCCGGGCAGCCACGGCATCAGCCTGTTTGCCGTGCCCAAATTCAACGTCAATGAAGACGGCTCGCTGGGTGCGCGCAACGCCATTTTCTGCACTGGCCTGGAGCGCAAGATGGGCATTCACGGCAACGCCACCTGCCAGATCGCCCTGGACGGCGCGTTTGGGACGCTGGTCGGCGCGCCGCACAAGGGGCTGGCGGCGATGTTTGTGATGATGAATGCGGCGCGTCTGGGCGTGGGCTGCCAGTCGCTGGGCCTGACTGAAGTGGCTTTTCAAAACGCACTGACCTACGCCAAAGAGCGCCTGCAGATGCGCTCGCTCTCGGGCATCAAAGCCAAAGACCAGCCCGCCGATCCCATCATCTTTCACCCGGATGTGCGCCGCATGCTGCTCACCGCCAAGGCCTATGCCGAAGGCGGGCGAGCGCTGGCGCTGTACTGCGCGCTGCTGCTGGACCAGGAAATCGACCACCCGGATGAAACGGTGCGCCAGGACGCGGCTGACTTGGTGGCGCTGCTCACGCCCATCGTCAAGGCTTTTTTGACCGACAACGGCCACATCGCCACCAACGCCTGTTTGCAGGTCTTGGGCGGCCACGGCTACATCCGCGAGTCAGGCATGGAGCAGTTCGCCCGCGACAACCGCATCAACATGATTTACGAAGGCACCAACGCCATCCAGGCGCTGGACCTGCTGGGGCGCAAGGTGCTGGGCAGCCACGGCGCGGCGCTGCAAAAATTCGGCCAACTGATTGCCGCGCTGGTGGACGAGGAAGGCGTGAATGAAAAAATGGCCGAGTTCATCGACCCGCTGGCCGCCCTGGCCGCTCAGGTGACCAAGCTGACCTTTGAGCTGGGCGTGCGGGCGTTGCAAAACCCGGACGAAATCGGCGCGGCGGCGGCGGATTACCTGCGGGTGGCCGGGCACTTGGCGCTGGGCTACTTCTGGGCGCGCATGGCGCAGGTCGCGCTGCGCGAAATCACCGCTGGCAATGCGGACCCGTTTTACCCCGCCAAGGTACAGACGGCGCGGTTTTATTTTGCCCGGCTGTTTCCTGAAACTGCCAGCTTGATGCGCACGGCGCACAGCGGCAGCCGCCCGTTGATGGACACCGACGCCGCGCTGGCCTGAGTGGACTGACAAAAAACCAGATACTTCCAGAAAGAAAACCATGCCACTTTCGACACGTTTTCAAATTAAAAAAGCCGCTGTTCTCGGCGCCGGGGTGATGGGCGCGCAAATCGCCGCCCATCTGGTCAACTGCCGCGTGCCGGTACTGCTGTTCGATCTGGCGGCGAAAGACGGCCCGAAAAACGCCATCGCCACCCGCGCCATCGAGAACCTGAAAAAGCTCAAGCCCGCGCCGCTGGGTCTGGAAGGTGACGCCGCGCTGATCCAGCCCGCTAACTACGAAGAGCACTTGCATTTACTGCAGGAGTGCGATTTGGTCATCGAAGCGATTGCCGAGCGCATGGACTGGAAAACTGCGCTGTTCCACCAGATCGCGCCCTTCGTGGCCGACAACGCCATCGTTGCCAGCAACACCTCCGGCCTGTCGGTCACGACGCTGAGCGAAGCGCTGCCGGACAGTTTAAAACCGCGCTTTTGCGGCATCCACTTTTTCAACCCGCCGCGCTACATGGCGCTGGTGGAGCTGATCAACACGCCCGCCACCGGGCCGACAGTGCTGGACGATCTGGAAACTTTTGTCACCAGCGCGCTGGGAAAAAGCGTGGTGCGCGCCCACGACACGCCCAATTTCATCGCCAACCGCGTCGGCATTGCAAACATGCTGGCGACGATGAAAGAGGCCGAAGCCTTTGGCCTGAGCTATGACGTGGTCGATGACCTGACCGGCAAAAAGCTGGGCCGCGCCAGTTCGGGCACCTTCCGCACCGCCGACGTGGTGGGGCTGGACACGATGGCGCATGTGATTCAAACGCTGCAGGACAAGCTCGGCCCTGTGAGCGTGGGCGATACGGATGACGCGGGCACCAGCAAAGTTGAAGACCCGTTTGCGGGGCTCTACGCCACGCCGCCGGTGCTGATCCGCCTTTTGCAAGCCAAAAGCCTGGGCCAGAAAACCGGCACAGGTTTTTATAAAAAAGCGGGCCGCGACATTTTGCGGCTGGACCCACAAAGCATGGATTACGTGCCCGGCGGCGCGAAAGCCGACGAGGTGGTGGGCCGCATGCTGAAAAAGCCCGCCCCCGAGCGCCTCAAGCTGCTGCGCGAGGCTGAAGGCGCGCAGCCGCGTTTCCTGTGGGCGATTTTGCGCGACCAGTTTCACTACGCCGCCGTGCATTTGCACAGCATTGCGGAAACCGCCCGCGACATTGATCTGGCGATGCGCTGGGGTTTTGGCATGCAACAAGGCCCGTTTGAGCTGTGGCAAGAAGCGGGCTGGCTACAGGTGGCGCAATGGATTCAGCAGGATATTGATGATGGAAAGGCGCTGTGTAAAGAACCGCTGCCGGACTGGGTGTTCAACGGCCCGGTGGCGCAGGCGGGCGGCGTGCATACGCCGCAAGGTTCGTGGAGCGCGTCCCGCCAGTGCTTTATTCCGCGTCGCCGCTTGCCGGTCCATGCGCGCCAGCATTTCCCGCAGGATGTGCTTGGCAGCGGCGCGTCCACCTTTGAAACAGCGGGAACCACGCTGTACGAAGACGAGGCGATTCGCCTGTGGACGCTGGTGGAGGCGACCGGCGCGAACGGCCAAAACAGTGACGTGCTGATCGCCAGCCTCAAGACCAAAATGCACGCCATCAGCCCGCAAGTCGCGCAGGGTTTGATGCGGGGCGTGGCGCTGGCTGAGGCTGATTACAGCGCCTTGGTGATCTGGTCTGGCCGCGAGTTGTTTTGCGCAGGCGCCGATTTGCAGGGAATGCTGCCCGCGTTTATGGCGGGCGGCGCCGCCGCGATTGACAGCGCTCAACTCCAATTGCAGCAGCTGATGCTCAGGCTGCGTTACGCCGCCGTGCCCGTCGTGTCCGCCATTTCCGGGCTGGCGCTGGGCGGGGGCTGCGAACTGGCGCTGTATTCAGCGCGGCGCGTGGCGGCGATGGAAAGTTATATCGGACTGGTCGAAGTCGGCGTCGGGCTGGTGCCGGGCGCGGGCGGTGTGACTGCCATTGCCCGCCGCGCTGCCGAGAATGCCGCCCATTCCAGCAACAAGGCGCTGCTGCCGTTTCTGAGCGAAGGTTTTACCGCCGCCGCGATGGCCAGCGTCAGCACCGGCGCGCCCGACGCCCGCAGGCTGGGTTATTTGCTGGAAAGCGACATGATCGTGCCGCACCCGGACGAGCTGCTGTTTGTCGCGCTGAGTCAGGCGCGGGCGCTGGCTGAAGCGGGCTACCGGGCGCCGCTCAAGCGCCTGTTTCCGGTGGCCGGCCGCGACGCGCTGGCCACGCTGAAAGGCTCTTTGGTCAACATGCGCGATGGCGGTTTTATCAGCGCCCACGATTTCCACATTGCCAGCCTGATCGCCAGTGTGGTGTGCGGCGGCGATGTGGACGCTGGCACGCTGGTAAATGAAGACTATCTGATGGCACTGGAACGCCAAGCCTTTGGCGCGCTGCTGGCGCATCCGAAAACGCAGGAACGCATCATGGCCATGATCGGCACCGGCAAGCCGCTGCGCAACTGACAGCGAAGCATCACAGGAGTTTTCCCATGCCCAAACAAGTTCAAGACGCCTACATCGTTGCCGCCACGCGCACGCCGATTGGCCGCTCGCATCGGGGATTTTTCCGCCACACACGGCCTGATGAGTTGCTGGTTCACGTCCTCAAGGCCGCGCTGGCCCAGGCGCCGACGCTGGATCCGCAGGCCATCGAAGACATCGTTTGCGGCTGCGCGATTCCCGAAGGCCCGCAGGGGCTGAACATTGCCCGCATCGGCGCGGTGCTGGCCGGGCTGCCTGCCAGCGTGGGCGGCGTCACGGTGAACCGCTTTTGCGCTTCGGGCCTGTCGGCCATCCAGATCGCCGCCGACCGCATCCGCGTGGGCGAAGCCGATGTCATCATCGCCGCTGGCGTCGAGAGCATGAGCCTGGTGCCGATGATGGGCAACGCGCCCTCGCTGTCGCCCGCCATGTTTGCCGATGACGACAACATCGGCATCGCCTACGGCATGGGG
>CAIYKK010000533.1 GCA_903926695.1 uncultured Burkholderiales bacterium | reverse complement strand
CTTTTTGGGCGAGAAGTCGCTGGCGCATTTTGAAGGCTTGAAAGCTATTCTGGACGCCAACGACGTTCCCTGGACGCTGAACCCGCGTCTGGTGCGCGGGCTGGACTATTACAACCTGACGGTTTTTGAATTCGTCACCGACCGGCTCGGCGCGCAGGGCACGATCTGCGCGGGCGGACGCTACGACTATCTGGTCGAGCAGATCGGCGGCAAACCGGCGCCAGCTGTCGGCTGGGCGCTGGGCGTGGAGCGGGTGCTTGAATTAATCAAAGAGCAGGGCGCAGAAATGGCGCTTCCCGTTCCCGATGTTTATGCCGTGATTCCTGAAGCGTCGGCCTTGCCGCTGGTATTAAAAACCTTGCAGACGTTGCGTGCGGCAGGTGTGAGCGTGCAAATGCACGCCAGCGCCACGGCAGACGGCATGGGCAGCATGAAGTCGCAGTTCAAAAAGGCCGACGGCAGCGGCGCAAAGTTTGCGCTGATTTTTGGCGCGGCCGAACTCGCGGAAGGCAAAGTGGCGCTCAAACCCTTGCGCGGCGAGAAAGATCAGGCGCTGCAGGCCCAGACGCTGGAATCCTTAAACGACGTGGCAGCGTGGGCGCCGAGACTGCGCGGCTAGGCCAGCGTTTGAACGCCGATTTTTGGCACTCTACAATCATCCCATTCAATCGGCCCCGTGACGGGGCAGAACTCTCAGGCACTTATGGCACAACATCTCGATTTGGAAGAACAGGAACAGCTTGACGAACTCAAGCATTTCTGGAAGGAATATGGCAACTTGCTGACCTGGGCCTTGATTGCCGTTCTGGGCAGTTTTGCCGCCTGGAATGGCTACCAATACTGGCAAAGCAGCCAGGCGGCCCAAGCCTCGGTGCTGTATGACGAAACCGACCGCGCCGTGCAGTCGGGCGACATGGCCAGGGTTGAGCGTTCGCTTTCTGACATGAAAGAGCGCTTTGGCGGCACCGTTTATGCGCAGCAGGCTGGTTTGCTGGCGGCCAAGGCCTACTATGACAAAGGTAATATCGACGCGTCCCGCGCCGCCCTGAACTGGGTGGCCGAGAAGGCTTCCGATCCGGGTTATCAGGCGATTGCCCGCTTGCGTCTGGCTGGCATTTTGCTGGAAAAGAAATCTTACGACGAAGCCCTGCAGCAGCTCGCCGCGTCTTTCCCCAAGGATTTTGCAGCGCTGGCGTCTGACCGGCGCGGCGATATTTTGCTCGCCCAGGGCAAAAAGGTCGAAGCCAAAGCCGAATACGAAAAAGCCTACAAAGCCTTTGACGAGCGCGCCGAATACCGGCGTCTGGTCGAAGTCAAGCTCAACGCGCTGGGTGTCGATCCCACTGCAGGCCAGATCAGCGCAAACGCCGCCAATACCGAGGTGACCAAATGATGCAGCCATCCTTGCGCTCCCTGACTTTGCTGGTTCCTGCTGTTGTGGCGCTGTCGGCGGTTCTGGGCGGCTGCTCCAGCAGCGTGAAAAAGCCCGAACCGGCTCCGCTGCAGCCAGTTGTGGCGCTGGTTTCTGCCAGCCAGAGCTGGACCAGCCGGGTGGGCGCTGTTAATTTTGCGCTCGATGTCGGCGTCGCTGGCGGCACGGTGGGTGTCGCTGGCAGCGACGGCACGGTGGCGCTGCTTGATGCACAAACCGGCAGCGATATCTGGCGCATCGCGCTGAACACGCCCATTGCCGCCGGTGTCGGCAGCGATGGCAAAACGCTGGCTGTCGTGACCAAGGCCAACGAGGTCGTCGCGCTGCAGGCGGGCCGCGAACTCTGGCGCGCCCGGCTGACCGCACAGGCCTTTACCGCACCTTTTGTGGCCGGAGGCCGGGTTTTTGTGCTGGCCGCTGACCGTTCGGTCAACGCTTTTGATGGCCAGACGGGCCGCAAGCTGTGGACGCAGCAGCGCGCCAATGAGCCTTTGGTGTTGCGCCAGGCTGGCGTGATGCTGGCCGTGGGCGACACGCTGGTGGTCGGCCTGAGCGGGCGTCTGGCGGGCCTCAACCCGTCCACCGGTGCGATTCAGTGGGAAGCGCCCATTGCTTCGCCCCGTGGCATCAACGATGTGGAGCGGCTGGTCGATCTGACGGGCCGCGTCAGCCGTGATGGCGATAACGTCTGCGTGCGCGCCTTTCAGGCCAGCATCGGCTGCGTCAACGCCGTGCGCGGCAAACTTCTCTGGACCAAACCCGCCAATGGCGCGCAGGGCATTCACGGCGACGACCGGCTGCTGTTCGGCACCGAAGCCGACGGCACCGTGCTGGCCTGGCGCCGCGCCGACGGCGAGCGCGCCTGGTCCAGCGACCAGCTGCGCTACCGCAGCCTGAGCGCGCCGCTGTCGGCCGGGCGCTCGGTGGTGATTGGCGACGCCACCGGTTTTCTCCATCTGCTGTCTCGCGAAGACGGCTCCTTGCTCGACCGCTTGCCTACCGACGGCTCGGCCATTGCCGCCGCCCCGGTGCT
>CAIYKK010000532.1 GCA_903926695.1 uncultured Burkholderiales bacterium | reverse complement strand
GACAGAGCCGCTCAAACGAGATGCACGAATCAAACACCGACGCTGACGCCAGGCTGTACCGCAAGGCAAAGACGGCCAGCGAACTGCGCTTCATGGGCCACACGCTGAGCGACAACCGCCACGGCCTGATTGCCAGCGCGATGGTGACACGCGCCGACGGCTACGCCGAGTGCGAAGCGGTCAAGGCCATGCTTGACGATGCCAGGCAAGCGCTGCCTGACGAGGAAACTGAAATCACCGTGGGCGCGGACAAAGGCTACGACGCCCAAGAGTTCATCGAGGCGTGCGTCAAGATCAAAGTGACCCCGCATGTGGCGCAAAACACCTCGGGCCGAAGTTCGGCCGTACCCGAAGAGATTGCACAGACAGCGGGCTATACCGTCTCGCAGCAAAAGAGAAAGCTCATTGAGCAGGGCTTTGGCTGGGCCAAGACGGTGGGCCGGATGCGCCAGGTGATGGTGCGCGGTCTGCAGCGCGTTGACCAAGTGTTTATGTTGACGATGGCCGCGTACAACCTCACGCGCATGCGCACCTTGAAATAAATGCGTCTGCTGGGGATGTAAAGGCAGAAAAAAGGTCAAAGAGACGGTTCAAATCCTGATTAAAAGCTGAGAAAAGCGAAGATATTTCAAAATATGAAACAAATCCGTAAAAACCAACCGATTCAAGTCAGCCGATGCGCTAGCGCAGTCAGTATTTCAGTAGCCTGCTAAGCTTGACTTTATCCATTCAAGCCGTATTGGTGTCGATATGCAGGGTCTGCCGCACGCCGTTGCGGTGACCACGGCCGATGTGAGGGATCGCAAGGAGGCGCTGTAAGCGATGTGCTGCTGCAATGCGGGTCTGGGCAAGTAGGCTGTGGAAAAACTGAGAACGCCACCTCAACGCCAGTCTGTAGTTCACCCATCTGGCGTCTCTCTTAGAAGATCGTAAACATCTTCTTATCGTTACAATTTCAAGCAAATTCCTAGCTTTAGGAATGTCTTGCACATTTTTCTGATTCAGTAGCACATTGCGTCAAATTGCAAATGGCAGCGCATTAAGTCCGCAGCCGGGCATGCAATCCAGAAAATCGTCCGTTTTTGATCAGGCAGAACAATGAAAACCGTAAAAAAATCCGTGGCTTCCCGTATTCGTGATGCTGTGCGTCGTGACGCATTTCGCATAGAGCCACTGGAGCCGCGTGTTTTGTTGTCTGCCGATCCGGTGTTCACACCATTGCTGACAGTTTTAGCGCCCGATAAAAACGAGGTGCAAAGCATCACGCAGGCGTATTCGGCGGTTCAGGCCGTCAGTTCGCCGGTGATTTCGGCACCTTTGATGGCCAAACTGCTGTCCAATCCGACGGCGCAAAGTACGACCAAAAACTTCCCGGTCGATGCCGTGCTGTTTGACATGAGCCAGGTGTCTTCGCTCAGCGGCTTTATGGACAGCTCTTTGCGCGTGGCCTCGAACGAGATCCTCGGCGGCAGCGGCACGCTCGATCTGAACCTGATCAATACGGGGGTTGTCAGTCCGGGTTACTCGCCCGGCGTGCAAAACGTGACCAGCTACACCCAGGCTGCCTCGGCCACGCTCAAGGTTGAAATCGGTGGCGACACGGCGGGCACGGGCACGGGCCACTACGACCAGCTCAACGTCAGCGGCGCGGCCAAGCTCGACGGCAGCTTGT
>CAIYKK010000531.1 GCA_903926695.1 uncultured Burkholderiales bacterium | reverse complement strand
TGTTCACGCACCGGGGCCTGAGCGGCCCGGCGGTGCTGCAGATTTCCAGCTTCTGGCGCGAAGGCCGGCCGATTCGCATCAACCTCGCGCCCGGCACCGATTTAAGCGCCCTGCTGCTGCGCGCCAAAGCCACGTCGCGCAAGCTGATTGCCAACGAACTGGCCAGCCTCGTGCCCAGCCGCCTGGCCGACGCGTGGGTCAGCGAAGACCCGGCGCTGCAGCGCCCGATTTGCGACGCCACCGACAAGGCGCTGCAGGCGCTGGCCCAACGACTGGCCGACTGGCAGCTGACGCCCAACGGCTCGGAAGGCTACAAAAAAGCCGAAGTCACCGTCGGCGGCGTCGATACCCGCGATTTGTCGTCGCAGACGATGGAATCCAAACAGCGCGGCCTGTATTTCATCGGCGAAGTGGTGGACGTGACCGGCTGGCTGGGCGGCTACAACTTCCAGTGGGCCTGGGCCAGCGGCTTTGCCTGCGCGCAGGCGCTGGCGGCACGGGCGGGAAAAGAAACCGCGTAATTCACCGCTGCCTGCGACACAATTTGACGCAGGGCGGATGACAATGGGGCGAATCACTCCCTCATCCGCCATGACACGCCACGCCGCCTCTCCTTGGTCAGCCAGCCTGCAGCAGCAAACCCGCGACATTCTTGCGGAAATGCCCATCACGCGGGATTACCGCCTGCATTTCAAACACGCCACGCTGGGCTACGCCTCGGCGGCGCTGGAAGACGTTTTTAATGACCGCCTGCTGCTGCGCGCCAAAACCAGCGCTGACGAGTGGCTTTTTGAGGACGTGGAAGCGCTGCTGGAGGCGGGTTGGGCGGTGGATTAACAAACGCCATGCCCAAACGCCCGGCGGCGCAGGAAACCCTGGCGCTTTCGCTTGAACTGCTGCGCCGCATTCCACGGCGCGGCGGCGTCACAGCCACCGAATTGCGCGAACAACTGCGCCATGCCGGTTTCGAGCGCGAGCCACGCACCCTCCAGCGCCTGCTGAAAACGCTGTGCGAATGCTGCGACATCGAATGCGATGCCAGCAGCAAACCCTACCGCTACCGCTGGAAAGAAAACGCCAGAGGTTTGTCGATGCCGGGCCTGAGCACCCAGGACGCCCTGCTACTCACACTGGCCGAACAGCAATTGCACAGCCTGCTGCCAACGCCGCTGATGAAATCCATGAACGGGTTTTTCAGCCAGGCGCGCAGCCAATTGGAAGAAAACGGCACGCCCCAGCGCGAACGCGAATGGCTGGACAAAGTGCGCGTGGTCAGCACCAGCCAGCCGCTGCTGCCGCCCAAAATAAATCCAAATGTATTCGATGAAGTCAGCCGTGCGCTGTATGGCAACCAATGGCTGGACGTGGATTATCAAAATGCCGAAGGTGCCAGAAAAACGGCCAAAGTCATGCCGCTGGGTTTGGCACAACAAGGGCCGCGTCTGTATCTGGTGTGCCGGTTTGACGGTTATGACAACGAACGCTGTTTGGCGCTGCACCGATTTATTTCAGCCAAAGCCTCCACGCTGACTTTTGAGCGCCCCAGCGATTTCAACCTGAAGCAGTTTGATGACGATGGCCGTTTTGGTTATGGCAACGGGACGAAAATCCGCCTGAGTTTCCAGATTGAAAAATCTGCCGGGTTGCATATTGTGGAATGCCCGCTGTCGCTGGATCAGCAGGTGGTGGAGCTGGGCGATGTTTATCAGATTACGGCGACGGTGGTGGAGTCGGATATGCTGGACTGGTGGCTGCTGGGGTTCGGGGATACCATCTCAAAAATTGAGAAAATAAAATCAACTGTCAATCAAACTGGAGAAAATGAAAAATGAGTACAAATAACACATGGCCCTTTACCGATGGAAAAAAAGTGCGTGGCATGAATCTTTCAGAATATCTGGCTTGGGCGGAAGGAACTGAACAACATGAAAAAAAGTTACTTCTCCCACCAATTCAACGTGGCTTTGTATGGAAACCCAAACAAATTGTTGATTTATGGGATTCTTTGTTCAGAGGAATGCCTATCGGCAGTTTGATGGTCAGCAAACTTTCTGATGGACAAGAAGCCAACGACCTGAGCACCAAAAAAACAGAGCGGGTCACTGACAGTGCAATGGGGCTACTTGATGGTCAACAAAGAACGCTGGCCATGCTGATAGGCTGGCCGTCCTCAACTCCAAACCAACATTGCCTATGGATTGACTTGGGAGAAAAAGGCCATGCAGGTTCACCCTTTGAACTTCGCCTCACAACACAGGCTCAACCCTTTGGCTTTCAACGGATTACGCAAGGAAGGCTTTCAAGGCATGAACGAAAAGAGGCGAGAAAAATTTATGACAACCTTCATTCAAGCAGTGAATTAATCCCAGATTATGAGTTGTTTACGAGATATTCAAACACCGATCAACACCCTCGGCCTTGGAAAGCAGGCAACAAGCCAGATTTATTTATACAATTAAAAGATGCTTGGAGTATTTTTAAAGATACACAACACAACGAATTAGAATTTTCCAAGGCATTGAAAGCGCATCTGAAAAATACGCCTGAAAATGCACTCCTGTCCAAACTCTATAAAGCATTTACGCGTATTGA
>CAIYKK010000530.1 GCA_903926695.1 uncultured Burkholderiales bacterium | reverse complement strand
GACGTTGTTCAGCGCCCGCAGGCTGGCCGGATCGACAAACTCGATGTCCGCGCTGTAGTCGATTTTTGCCTTGCGGGTCAGGTTTTCCACGTCTTCAAATTTGTACTCCGGGTCAGCGCCGCAGTCGGCCACGACGATCACGTTGAGCTCACGTTTGAGCAGCGCATAAACGGCGGTATTTTCAAAATGGCCGCCGTCCGAGACGTACCAGGCCGTGCTGCGCAGTCCCGGAAAGTGCGCCATCAGCTCGGCAATGACCAGCGCGGGTTTCGGAAAACTGCCCGCCACGGCCTTGAGCAGGCGCTCGCGCCACGGCAGCGAGCCGACTTTGGGCGAGAGCTGGCGCTCGGGCGGCAGCAGCTTGGGGCTCCAGTAGCCCAGGCGCAGGCCCGACAAAAACAGCAGCGCCGCCAGGCCGGGCGAGGTTTGCGAGCCCATGCCGCTGCTGGCCGCCGCGCCCGAAATCGCCACCCAGCGCGAGAGGTTGCCCACGTCGGGCAGCTGCGCCAGCGGCGTGGGCAGGCCGGTGCCGATTTCCGCGCCCAGCGCGCTCACGGTCAGCGCAATGCCCTTGCGGTCGGCGTTGTAGTTGCCGGTGCGGTCATCGACGGACTGGTTGATGCAGCAGGAAATCAGGTGAATCGGCCCGCCGTATTCGTGTGGACGGTACTCGGACAAGGCCACGTCGTCGCTGTCAACGGCCTCGATCAGCCGGGCCACGGCCTCGTTGGCGCCGTGCGAGTTGGTCTGCAGCGGCGTGCCTTTGGCAAAGCGCCGCTCCGGGCCGGGGCTGGCGGGTCGCAGCGTTTCTTGGCCGGACGACTGCGGGGCAGGCGTGGGCGCGTAATTGCCGACTGACACATAAGCGCGCTCGATCCGGGCGCGGTAAAAGTGGTGCAGCGAGGACAGGTTGAGCACTTCAACATCCTTGGCCGTCAGCGCAGAAAACGCCAGCGTGCCCAGCAAAATGAAGCCCCAGACGATGGCGCTGTGCCAGGCGCGCAGCTCTTCGCTGACCCCCAGCGCCTGCGCCACGCCCGAGGCGGGCTGCACCAGCATGTGAACGATGGTCATCCACGTCAGCGCCAGCAGCATGATCAGCAAAATCCCGGCGGCATTGAGCACGCTTTCGGGCTTGATCCGCTTGACCTGGCCGTTAGCGAGCCACTTCTGCAGGGCGGGTAGCACCGAGCGCATGCCTGTCAGGGCCAGCGTCAGGGTGGCCGCACCGATGACGGGCCTGTGCCAGTCGGTATGAAAGCTGTGGGTGATCAGCCACGCACTGGTGAAGTCGAGCAGGCCCAGCATGGCCAGCCCGATGAACGCCCACAGCGACATGCCTAGGTTGTTGGTGTGCTGCAGCCGCAGCGCCGCCAGCTCCGACGCCTTGGGATGGGCCAGCGTGAAAGCCGCTGCGCCCAGCGGCGCAATCAACACCGCCGCGCCCGCCAGCTTGAGCAGCATGTCCAGCCCCATCGCGCCGGACGTGGCCGAGATCACCAGACGCGCCCCGCAGTACGCCGCCAAAATAGCGCCGCCCACATTGGCCAGCTTCGCTTGATTGGACAGCCATTCCCGGCAATACCAGTACCGAAACATGAAATGCAGCCCGAAAAACAGCGGCAGCGTCATCAGCAGCCACCAGACGGAGCCGGTTTTGTCCCACACGCCGCTGGGCCAGCCGATGCTGGCCGGGTTGTGCCAGACGCCGTACAGGCCCAGCGCCACATACGGCAGCAGCGCCAGCGCCGCGCCCAGCAGCATCAGCACCGCCACT
>CAIYKK010000529.1 GCA_903926695.1 uncultured Burkholderiales bacterium | reverse complement strand
TTCGCTTTGTGCCAGTTTTTGCTGAATTTCACTTTGCGGCTCATGCGCCGCTGGTATTTGGTCAAGCGCTTTTCGTGCTTTTTGAAGCTGTTCAGCGGCTCAATGAAATTGCCGTCGCTCATGGCGGCAAAGCGGGTAACGAGCGGGACGATCTTTCGGGCCGCCAAACTGCCCTTGACGCGCTGGTTTTTGGCCATGCACCTGCTGAACCCAGGCCAAGAACAGCGTCTCAGCCCTGGAGCTCAAGCGCCACCTGGGCATGCACTACGTCACTCTTGGGCCTTCAAGCTTGGAGGTAAATGCAATTGCCCTGACCCGGCGCGCCGCTGGCCTGACGGGCGCAGGGTAAGCCCTATAATTAAAAGTTTTGCACCGCTTGGCCTTGCGCTGGCGGACACTCTTTTCGCAAACCAAGCTCCAGCACCATGCCAATTTACGCCTACAAATGCGAGTCCTGCGGATACGCCAAAGACGCGCTGCAAAAAATGTCGGACGCGCCTTTGACGGATTGCCCGCACTGCGGCGCGGCCACTTTTAAAAAGCAGCTGACGGCGGCCGGTTTTCAGCTCAAGGGCTCGGGTTGGTACGTCACCGACTTTCGCGGCGGCGGCAGCACCGGCGTGCCGACAGGCTCGCGGCCCGCTGACAGCGCCTCGGGCGCCGAGAGCAAAAGCGCCGATGCCGCGCCCGCTGCGGCCACTTCTGCCGCTCCGGCGCCAGCCCCGGCCAGCAACGCAGGCGGCGACGCTTCATCCAAGACGGCATCATGAGTTCGATTCGCCGCTGGGTGCTGGCGGGCTTGCTGGTGCTGGTGCCGCTGGCCATCACGCTGTCGGTGCTGAACTGGATCGTCGGCACGCTGGACCAGACGCTGCAGATTTTGCCCAGCGGCTGGCACCCCGACATTCTGCTGGGCTTTCACATTCCCGGCTTTGGCGTGCTGCTGACGTTCGGCATTGTGCTGCTCATGGGCGCGCTGACCAGCAACTTTCTAGGCAACAAGCTGGTACTGCTGAGTAACGCGATCTTGCACCGCATTCCCATCGTGCGGTCGATTTATTCCAGCGTCAAGCAGGTCTCGGACACGCTGTTTTCAGAAAACGGCAACGCTTTTCGCAAGGCGCTGCTGGTGCAGTGGCCGCGTGAAGGCGTCTGGACGATTGGTTTTCTGACCGGCGTGCCCGGCGGCGACGTGGTCAACCACCTGCCCGACGATTACGTCAGCGTTTATATTCCGACCACGCCCAACCCCACCGGCGGCTACTTTGTGATGCTCAAGCGCGCCGAGTGCGTCGAGCTAAAAATGAGCGTCGATGAGGCGCTGACTTACGTGATTTCGATGGGTGTGGTCGTGCCTGCCGCGCGTCCGCTCCCGCCGCTCAATCCACCCCTGTAAACGGCGCCATTGCGCTGCTTCTTACTTACTGACTATTACCGAGTATTTTTATGGCTATCGCTGAAACACAAGTCGCTCCCATGCGCTCCAACTACTGCGGTCTGGTGACCGAAAGCCTGCTGGGCCAGACCGTGAGCCTGTGCGGCTGGGTCAATCGCCGCCGCGATCATGGCGGTGTGATTTTTATCGACCTGCGCGACCGCGAAGGCTATGTGCAAGTCGTCTGCGACCCGGATCGCGCCGAGATGTTCGCCGTCGCCGAAGACGTGCGCAACGAGTTCTGCGTGCAGGTCAAAGGCCTGGTGCGGGCTCGCCCGGACGGCACGGCCAACGCCAATCTGAAAAGCGGCCAGGTCGAAGTGCTGTGCCACGAGCTGATCGTGCTGAACGCCAGCGTCACGCCGCCGTTCCAGATCGACGATGAAAACCTGTCCGAAACCACGCGCCTGACGCATCGCGTGCTCGATTTGCGCCGCCCTTACATGCAGAACAACCTGATGCTGCGCTACCGCGTGGCGATGGAAACGCGCAAGTTTCTGGACGCGAACGGCTTTGTCGATATCGAAACCCCGATGCTGACCAAGTCCACGCCCGAAGGCGCGCGCGATTATCTGGTGCCCAGCCGCGTCAACGAAGGCCAGTTCTTCGCGCTGCCGCAAAGCCCGCAGCTGTTCAAGCAGCTGTTGATGGTGGCCGGTTACGACCGTTATTACCAGATCACCAAATGCTTCCGCGACGAAGACCTGCGCGCCGACCGGCAGCCGGAATTCACCCAGGTTGATATGGAAACCTCGTTCATGGACGAGGATAAAATCATCACGCTGATGGAACAACTGATCCGTACCGTTTTCAAGGAAGCGATCGGCGCCGACCTGCCCAATCCGTTCCCGCGCC
>CAIYKK010000528.1 GCA_903926695.1 uncultured Burkholderiales bacterium | reverse complement strand
GTGAACAGGCTGACGGGGCGGTTCTCGCCGGTGGCGGCCAGCACGGGCGCGGCAAACCCTTCGAGCACGGCGACGGTGGCCAGCATGGGCGCGTTTTGCAGCACGGCCAGCGCGGCGCTCAGCAGCGTCACGCCAAACAGCACAGCAAAACCCGCGCCAGCGGGCAGCAGGTGCGACACCTTCATCGCCGCCAGCGCCGTCAGGTAAAAAACGCCTATGCCCGCGCCCTGCAAAATCAGCCCGTAACTGGCGCGCTTGTGGCGCAGCAGCCAGCCGGTGAGCAGCAGCCCCGCGCCCGCCAACGCGACGGCGGCGTAGCGCAGTTCCACCGGCACGCTGACGCGCTCGGCGGTGTAGCGCAGCAAAAACGCCAGCCCGAGGAACAGAATCAGCACGCCGGTTTTGACCAGCATGTTGCCGCCAAAAATCAGCTGGGCAATCGGCGCAGGCAGGCGCTCGCGCAGGGGAAGGGCTGGCGTGGGGCGGAAAGTCGGGCGCGGGGCTGGCGCTTTGGTTAGCGCTGGAACTGGAACTGGAACTGGAACTGGAGCGGATGCTGGTGCTGGTGCTGGCGCTGGCGCTGGCGCTGGCGCTGGCGTGGCGGGCGGTTCAAAACCGCTGCCGCTTGGCACAGTGTCTGAAAAGTCGCTGGCCGCTGCAGCCGTCCGGGCGGCGGGCAGCGGCGCTGGAAACTGCACTGAAACGGGCTTTTCGGCATTCGGTGCCAACTCTGGCCCGACTAACGCGGCTGGCACTTGGGCGGCTGGCGCGGCGGCATCCACTGCGCCAGCGTCGATGCGCTGCTCTAGCAGAAACAGCCGCGCCTCCAGCCCGGCAATATGGCGCTGGAGCTGGCGCACCTCGGCCAGCGTCGCCTGTCCGGCAGTGTTGCTGTCACGGTCTGGCTCAACAGGCTGGCTCGGCTCTGGCGTGGCTGGCCGCGTGGGCGAGGCGGAGTTTTTGCGGCCAAACAGCTTTTTAAAAACAACGGCGCCCACGATGGCCAGCACCAGCGCCACCGAGAAAGACTCTGACGCGCTTCCGATAATCAGACCCACAACCATACCGAGAAACCACATAAGCCCGCCTTTTTTGAGTTGAATGATGGCTTTGCTGTTGGGGGATGACTGTAGCGCAGCCTCGTGGCCGCTGGACATTTGCCGCGCCCGGCAGGCGTCGCCCCGCACGCAAAGGGGCAAAGCCATGAAAAAACCCCACCGGACTCGAAGCCCGATGGGGTTGATGTGAACAAAAAACGCAGGCAGCCGGGTCAGAACAGGCGCTGCCTGACGCTCACCGCCTGCGTTTTAGGGGACGACGGATCAGAGGATCAGGTCGCCCGCCGTCAGAGTCGTCACGCCCGCCAGCTGGATGGTGAATTCCGCCGCCGTGTCGGCATCGGTGCTGCCCGAGAGCAGGCCGGTGCTGGCGTCGTAATGCACTTGTCCGGTGGCATTGCTGCTGAACGCGCTGCTGCCAATAAAGGTGAACGCTTCGTTCGAGACCGCGATGACCGTTGCCGCGTTCGCGTCAATCGTCGAGAGGTCGATTTTGTCGCCGGTCTGGAAATCCTTGATCACATCGATGGATGCGCTGGTGATGCCCGTTTCGGTCAGGTAGTTGAAGTCAAAGGTGTCGCTGCCGCCACCGCCCATGAGCACGTCTTTGCCCGCGCCGCCGGTCAGCACGTCACTGCCGTCGCCGCCAGTCAGGCTGTCATTGCCGATGCCGCCGTTCAGATTGTCATTGCCCAGGCCGCCGGACAGCGTGTTGGCGCCGATGTTGCCGGTGATGATGTTGTTGGCCGCGTTGCCGGTGCCGATCAGCGCGGTGCCGGTCAGCATCAGGTTTTCCAGATTGGCACCCAGCGTGTCGTTGAAACTAGCGTACACGGTGTCGATACCGCTGCCGGTGCCTGTGGCTTCAACAATCACGTCGGTGGCCGAGTCCACGGTGTAGGTGTCGTTGCCTGCGCCGCCGCTCAAGGAGTCAACGCCTGCGCCGCCGATCAGGCTATCGCTGCCCGCGCCGCCGACCAGGCTGTCGTTGCCATCGCCGCCTGCCAGGCTGTCATTGCCTGCGCCGCCGTCGAGCTTGTCATCGCCCAGGCCGCCGGACAGCGCGTTGGCGCCGAGGTTGCCGGTGATGATGTTGTTGGCCGCGTTGCCGGTGCCGATCAGCGCGGTGCCGGTCAGCATCAGGTTTTCCAGATTGGC
>CAIYKK010000527.1 GCA_903926695.1 uncultured Burkholderiales bacterium | reverse complement strand
GCCTGATTGATGACAGCGAACCCAGGCCCGTTTTCAGAGACCGCAGGGATTGAACTTGCAAATAGTCGGCGCGATTGATCTTTCAGCCGGGTGATACTTCCCCAGCGACCGCCGGTTGGCATCATGTCCAGCTCGGTCATGAAGCCGCTCAGACTGTCACCCAACTCAAGCTCCCTGCTTTTGGTCTTGACTGCCTCAGTGGTCAGCCAGGCCAGCAACAGCCGCGGGATGGTGCCATAGGGCAGGCCGATGGCGCTTGGGGCCATGATAGACAAGGAGTAATTGCCATTGACGCGGGTGAACTCGTTCCCAGCGACCTTGCTGTGCGGCAGTGTGGCCTGCACCATTGCCCTGGCCATAAAGCCCAACGCCCCGGCTTCTTGCGCTTGTTCGTCTTCAATGGCCAGCGCATGATTTATCAGTGCATCAATGGTTTGTGATGCTAGGTTTTTTTTCATCTTTCACCTTCAGCGTTATAAATAGCGTTCAAGGAATATTGATCTGCAGTGGAACGGAAAACCGGATTAACGTGCTTTAAATTCCGTGTCCTTAGTCAGTCACAACTGCATGATTTATTGATATCACGATGCCGTGATGTCACGATATCAATCTAGCGTTTCAAACGTGTCCTTGACCTAGGCCGTCCCTCAATGGGGGCCAGCCCATCCATCACCCGCAGGGTATTAATCCCAGCCTCAATCAACTCCTGAACACTCATCTTTTTGTCGCGCGAGTAAGCTGAAACGATCTCATGATCCCTCGGATTCATCCTGAAAAGAACGCCGATTGGTTTATTGTCAATCTCAACTTTATTTGGCAATAAATCAAGATGTGTAGGCCGTTTTTCCGGTTTTTGCTGCCCCTCAGCTGGACGCAGGCCAGCGAGAGCCCCACCAAGAACACTGGGTTTTGCACTCATTGAATTACCTTCTGAATTTCTCTCCAGAGCACACCGATCTGCTCGGATGCCTTGGACTTCGCATTGAACTCATGTACCGCCTGGCCAATGGCAAGCGCTCGGCCGAAGTCGGCCAGGTCGCTCAACTCGACCACTGGCATGCCCAATTCAGCCAATGCTGCTCGTGTTTGCTCTGTCTCCAGACGCTGAGTCTTGATCTTGTTCAGAACAACTATGGTCGGTTTTCCTGCCGCCCGGGCAATTTCCAGAGATCGAGGTAGAGCGGAGAGGGGCAGAAAACTTGGTTCTGTCACTACCACATTCACGGTGGCCCGTCGCATCAGCTCAGTAATAGACGCATCTGCTTTTGGTGGCGTGTCGATCACAACAACCTCTGCTCCGTCTGCCTTGGCCTTCTCCAGCAGCCGGTCTATGCCGTATTGCTTGTAGTCTGAATACGAATAGAACATGGGAAATTTAGCAGCCCTGGCTTGCATCCAAGTCGCAGACGATCCCTCGGTGTCTTGATCGTCGGCATCGATAAGAACTGTTGCGGACCCAGCAAAAACGGAAGTATGCGCAGCGATGGTACTTTTACCAACGCCCCCTTTTCTGGCGCTGACCACGATAACGACTAGCTCAGTATCTTGTGATTTCATGGCACCATGATATCATGATGTCCTTCCTAGGCAGACAACTCCGCCAGCAATTCTGGGTGGCGGCTCACCAGCTTGAGTAGGCTTTGCGCGGCACCACTAGGCACCTTTCGGCCCTGCTCCCACTCTTGTAGTGTTCGCAGTGGAACCCCTGTAGCCTTGGCAAACTCAGACTGCGACATACCAGACTGTGCCCGTGCCGCCATCAGTTGCCACTTCGGACCCACCAACACCTCTTGCTTCTCTACGGCACCATTGGCCAGCATTATTGTTCGGCGAACACTGCCATCAGGCAAAGGATCAAACGTCGTTTTACGCGCCCATTTCCCAGCCGTCATCTCTCGCACAGACGCCAAAAGTTCGGCGCCAATATCACGCCCACTATCACGGGCCTGTAGCTGCTCATCAGTCATCATGATCAAGTACCTCTTTAATTTTTTTCAGTACCGCCCCTGGAATACTGGAGCGCACACTTTTGGCATAAATTACCAATAGCAATATCTGACCAGCCGTATTCCGTGTGAAATAGCACACCCGCACACCGCCCGACTTTCCAGAGCCCGCTCGCGCCCAGCGCACCTTGCGCACTCCACCCGAGCCTTGGACTACGCTGCCCGCTTCAGGTTGATCAATCAAAAACTGCTGGAATTCCGTGTAGTCATCCTCACTGAGGTAGTCATACACCATTTTGGAAAAAAGACTGGACTCAATAAATTCGTATTTCACGGCTTCATTGTACGTCTAAAGCGTATGAATTACACATTCATTTGTCGCTGATGGAAGTCAGCCCCCATACCCTTCCTTGTAACCAACTTCCTTCTGGTGCCGAACAGCCAGGATGGTGGCAACATCACGCTCATAGCGATACAACACGATGTAGCCGCTGTCGCCAAAGTTAATCATCCACTCTCGATATTCCGGCTCCATGTCCTCCACTGGCCGACCGATTCCCGGCTGCAGTGCAAGAACTCTCACACCCCCTCTAAGCTCCTTCACCGCACGCTTGGCTGCATCGATATTTTTTGGTGACAAGAATCGGTAAAGGCGCTGAACATCAAGCAACGCGGGTGGTGACCAG
>CAIYKK010000526.1 GCA_903926695.1 uncultured Burkholderiales bacterium | reverse complement strand
TCCCGTAACAGCCGCAGACAGAGCGGCAATCCGTTCGTGCTCGTATCGCGCATTCGTTCGAGTCCGTGCATCATGGCGTGGACGTAATTGGACACCTCGGTGATGTCGTCGATCGGTTGTCCGGCGCTCGCCGCATTTTCAAATCGCAGCAGCTCGTCAAGGGAGGACTGGGTGCCCTCGATCTGCGAGGACAGCACCGCCTCTTTGCGGACGTACATATAAAGAAATAGCGCCTTGTCCGGCAGCATCATCGTGATGCCATCCAGGCGACCAATCGCGCGGTCCGCTTCGCTGAGTTTTTGCAGCAGCTGAGCCGAGACATTGAGCGAGGGCGACGGCGGCAGCGGTGGCGGTACATACGCCTGTACCGTTTCGTCTGTCAACAACGACTTAAAACTGATACAGTTTTGTCGCAGGCAGCGATTTAAAACTGATACACCACCATCGCCGACGGTCGCCGGCGCCCTAGCTTTCCATTTCGTTCCAATCAGGTCTTTTCGTTGGCTCTTGCGAGCTGCACCATGCCCGCCTGGCGTTGATGTTTCAGCCTGTAGCTCTCGCCGGCGATCGGCACGATATGGGCGTGATGCAGCAGCCGGTCCAGCAGCGCCGCGGTCAGCGTCGTATCTTGTGCAAACGTGGCGTCCCACTGGCCGAACGGCAGGTTGCTGGTCACGATCAGGCTGCCTTTTTCATACAGCGCGGCGATCACCTGGAAGAACAGGTTGGCTTGCTCCCGGTTCATCGGCAAGTAGCCGATTTCATCGATGATCAGCAGCCGATAGGCCTTGATGGCACGGTGCATCACCGCCTTCAAATTGTTTTGCAAATGCGCCGTCGTCAACGTCAGCAGCAAGTCAGCGGCCGTCATGAAGCGCGTCTTGATGCCAGCCTGGGTCGCCTTGTAGCCGAGCGCCATCGCCAGGTGGGTCTTGCCCACGCCGCTGGGTCCAACCAGCACGATATTCTCATTACGCTCGATGAAGCCCAGCCCGGCCAGCTCCTCGATCTGGCTGCGCTTGACGCCTTTGGCGAATGCGTAATTGAAGTCATCCAGCGTCTTGATCGACGGGAAGCCGGCAATGCGCGTCATCATGCTTTGCTTGCGCGCCAAGCGTCCGGCCATTTCTTCTTTCAGCAATCCTTCCAGGAAATCGCTGTAAGCCATGTCTTGCTGCGCCGCCTTTTGCGCTGCCGCGCCGTAGCCCTGGGCCACCCACGGCAAGCTCAAAGCATCGCATAGCTGAACCATCCGTTCATGTTGCAGGTTCATGCCGCCACCGCCTGCGCGACCTTGGCCAGCAACTGGTCATACACCTCCAGCGGGTGCTGCGCCGGGATCGGCTCGGCAATACGTTCGATGACGATGGCCGGACGCGCTGCCTTTGGTGCTGCCGGCGCCTCGACTTGCGGCCTGGCCGCCTTGATGTCGCCGCGCCACGGCACCGCCAGCGCTTGCAGATGCAGCACCTCGCTGATCAAGCGGCCCGCCGGCCGTTCCATGGTCGTGCCGTGGATGCGCTCGTTGGCCACGTCCGTCAGCCAGCGCGCCACCTCGATATTGGCCGTGACGACGTCGAGTTGTTGCCCGCTCTGTGCCAGGCGGCTCGCCAGCGGCACATAAAAAGAGCGCCGCAGGTAGCCGTTGAAGCGCTCCACCTTGCCCTTGGTCTGGGCGCGGTAGGGCCGGCACAGCTTGATGATGAAACCGCTGTGCTTCGCGTAATCGAGGAAGCCGGCATGGTAGCGATGCTCGCCTTCGCCGTAGACGTCGCGCTCCAGAACGACGGTCTTCATGTTGTCGTAGAGAATACGGCGCGGCACTCCGCCGAACGCCACGAACGCCCGTTCATGGCAACCGATCAGCGTCTCGACCTTCATGTTGCTGACGAATTCGACGTAACTGGCCCGGCTGTAGCCGAGCGTGGCGCAGAACGCGTGCAGCGGCGATGCGCCTTTGCGAAACTCGACCCAGTCGACCTGCAATTGCTCGCCCATCTCCGTCTCGAAACGCACCACCGGCAGGGCCGGTAGCTCCGGCTTGAGTGAGCGCAGGAAGGCGCGCAACTGGCTGTGGCCGCCTTGATAACCACGCGCCACGATTTCGCGGTGCAGCACCGTGGCGGGAATCCAGTCCGGCTGCGCTGCCGTCTGTCGATCGCGCAAATAGGTTTCGTGCACCGCCAGCTTGGTTTCCCGTTTCACCTTGCGCTCGTATTTCGGCACCGATTCCAGCGCCAGGTGGCGTCGTACGGTGTTGACTGCACAACCCACTTCCACCGCGATTTGCCGCAGGCTCATCCCGTGCTTCTTCAGTAATTGAATTTCCACATACACCTCGTTAGGTTTCAAGGCC
>CAIYKK010000525.1 GCA_903926695.1 uncultured Burkholderiales bacterium | reverse complement strand
GATGACAAGTCCATCAGCAGCTGGTTGCGCCGCTCTTCGGGGAAGAAGTTGATGATACGGTCAATTGCCTGATTGGCGCTGTTGGCGTGCAGCGTGCCCAGGCACAGGTGGCCGGTTTCGGCGAAGGCGATGGCGTGCTCCATCGTCTCGGTGTCGCGGATTTCGCCGATCAAAATCACGTCGGGTGCCTGGCGCAGGGTATTTTTCAGCGCGTGGTGCCAGGTGTGGGTATCGACGCCGACTTCGCGGTGGCTGATCAGCGATTTTTTCGACGCATGCACATACTCCACCGGGTCTTCGACGGTGATGATGTGGCCCGGCGAGGTGCTGTTGCGGTAGTCGATCAGCGCGGCCAGCGTGGTCGATTTGCCCGAGCCGGTGCCACCGACGAGCAGCACCAGGCCGCGCTTGTTCATGATGACTTCTTTGAGAATCGGCGGCAGGCCCATTTTTTCAAAGTTGGGGATTTCCGAGGCGATGGTCCGAATCACCATGCTGACGGTTTGCTGCTGGATATAGGCGTTGACCCGAAAGCGCGACACGCCGGGCAGGCTCATCGCAAAGTTGCATTCCATCTCGGTGGCGAACTCTGTGCGCTGGCGCTCGTTCATCATCGAGTGGGCCAGAATGCGCGTGACTTCGCCGCTGAGTTTTTGGCCCGACAGCGGCTGCATGCTGCCGTTGGCCTTCATGCTGGGCGGAAAATCGCTGGCAATGAATAAGTCTGAGCCGCCTGCCTGGCTCATGGCGGCCAGCAATTTGTGCATGTAAGCGCGGGCTTGGTCTTCGGTCAGGGTGGCCATAGTGGTGTTTTTTGTTAAAAATTGTTTGTGACAACCGCTATCTTAAGCGCCCATGTGCCCAGTATCAGAACGAATCACACGTCCCGGATTCATCAAGCCCTGCGGATCAAGGGCTTGCTTAATCGCCCGCATCATGCTAAGGGCCACGGGGGATTTGTGCTGCTCCAGCGTGTCGCGCTTGAGGCTGCCCACGCCGTGCTCGGCTGAAATCGAGCCGCCGAACCGGCTCACCGCCGCATACACCAGCGTGTTGACCTGGACTTCGTGGTCGCGCAAAAAGGCGCTGGGCGCCACGCCGATGGGTGCCTGAACGTTGTAATGCAGGTTGCCGTCGCCCAGATGGCCGAAGTTGACCACGCGCACGCCCGGCAGCGCCTGGGTCAGCAGCGCGTCGGTTTCCTCGACAAAGGCGGGAATGCGCGAAACGGGCACTGAAATATCGTGTTTGATGTTCAGCCCCTCTTTGGCCTGGGCCAGCGAGATGCTTTCGCGGATGTGCCAGAGCTGGCGCGCCTGCGGCAGGCTTTGGGCGACGATGGCATCGCACACGCAGCCTTGGGCCAAGGCGGCTTCGAGCAGGCGCTCGAACTGGGCACGGGCGTGGGTTTCGGATTCGTGGTCGGAGTTTTCCAGCAGCACGCACCAGGGCGTGTCTTTGAACAGCGGCACGCGCAATGGCGCAAAGTGCCGGTCCACCAGACCGAGGGCAAACTGGCTCATGACTTCAAAACCCGTCAGGCCCGCGCCGAGGTGTTGGTGCGCCAGCCCGAGCAGCGCCACCGCATCCTCCAGCGACGGCACGGCTGCCCAAGCAGTGAGCCGGGCGGCGGGCTGCGGGTACAGCTTGAGCGTGGCGGCAGTGATCACGCCCAGCGTGCCTTCGCTGCCGATGAATAAATCGCGCAGGTCGTAGCCGGTGTTGTCCTTGCGCAGGCCCGACAGGCCGTGCCAGACCTCGCCCTGCGCGGTGACGACTTCCAGCCCCAAACACAGATCGCGGGCATTGCCGTAGCGCAGCACCTGCGTGCCGCCCGCGTTGGTGGCCAGATTGCCGCCAATCGTGCAAGTGCCTTCAGACGCGAGACTCAGCGGAAACAAAAAACCGGCCTCATCGGCGGCAGCCTGCAGATTTTGCAAAATGCAGCCCGCTTCGGCGGTGATGGTTAG
>CAIYKK010000524.1 GCA_903926695.1 uncultured Burkholderiales bacterium | reverse complement strand
TGCGGTAATACTCTTCGGCGTTGCGCACCAGCCGGGCGTTTTGCTGGGCGTAAAAGGCTTCGTCGCGCTCCAGGCCGGGCGTGGCGGACATTTCTGCCGTGTGCTGGGCCATTTCGCGCAGCTGTTGCACCACGGCGTCTTCGCAACTGGGCATCAGGCTAAAGCTGGCGGCATAGCCGTAGGCCTGACTGTCTTCGGCGGCGTGGTCAAAGCAGCTGTATCGGTAGCGGGCGCGCCGGGCGGCTTCGGGATCCACGCGCTGCAGGTAGGCCAGCACTTCTTGAATCGAGGTGAACAGGCTGTACAAATCCATGCCGTAAAAGCCGACCTGGCTTTCGGCACTGCGGCCAGTGTTGTGGCCGCGCAGCCATTCGACGAAACCCTGCACCTCGGTGTTGCGCCACATCCAGGCCGGAAAGCGCTTGAAGCCCGACAGCGCCGCCGCCGCGTCGGCGTCGTCGCCCAGGCCGCGCACGTAGCGGTTGACGCGCCAGGCGTCGGGCCAATCGGCTTCGACGGCAATGGCGGTGAAGCCTTTTTCAAGGATCAGGCGCTGGGTGATGGCGGTGCGCTCACGGTAGAACTCCTGCGTGCCGTGCGACGCCTCGCCCAGCAGAGCAAAGCGGGACCGGCCTATCAGTTCGAGCAGCGCGTCGTAGTCGCCCGCCTTTCCCGTCAGCGGCTGCAGATGCTGTTGCAGGCTTTCAGCCAGTGGGTTGCGCGCAGGCGCGGGGCGCGTGGCGGTTTGCGTTGGGTGCGCCCACTGGGTTTGCTGCAGGGGCGACTGGGTTTGCTGCACATAGTCCTTTTGCGCGTGAGCAGCGCGCAGCGCCTGAGCGTGTTCTTCGTGCGCCTGGTTCAGCAGGGCGCGGACTTCTTCGTCACTGGCCTGCGGAAATTGCTCGTACCACAGGCCGACGGCGTGAAACGGCTCGGGCATGGCGGCGCAGACCAGCTCATCGGCCTCGGCGCGCAATTCCCAGCAGGTGTCTTCGGCACCGACTGGCGCGGCCACAACCACGCGGGCGGGATTCTGTGCGGCCACGGCGAGCAGGGCGGCGCGCATGCTGGCGCCGGTGGCCAGCCCGTCATCGACCAGAATCACCGTGCGCCCCTGCAGGCTGATGGCGGGGCGCTGGCTGCGGTAGAGCTGCTCGCGGCGCACCAGTTCGGCCTGTTCGCGGGCCACGATATCGGCCACGGCCTGCGGCTCTGGCGCGGTGCCGGGCAGCGGATTCATCACCCGCACGCCGCCGCTGGCAATGGCACCCATCGCATATTCTTCGTGGCCCGGAAAGCCCAGCTTGCGCACGACCAGCACGTCCAGCGGCGCCTCCAGCGCCCGCGCCACTTCATAGCCGACGGCGACGCCACCGCGTGGCAGGGCCAGCACCAGCAGACCAGGTTTATTTTGGTAATGGGCGAGTTTTCCAGCCAGTACGCGCCCGGCATGGCGGCGGTCGCGGAAAGGCAAAAGATCGTTGTGCATGATGCGTTTCTCCGGCGGTGGGCGCGGCCTTAGCCCGGCCTGCGCAGCCCGAGGGGCTTGCTGTCGGCCAGGTGCGTGCTAAACCATGCCGCCGCGAGGGCGGCGACCTGTTCGAGCGTGCCGCGCTCCTCGAACAGATGGGTGGCGCCGGGCACGACGCTCAATTGCTTGACGCAGCGCAGATGCTCAAACGCCTGCTCGTTGAGTCCGAGCACCCCGTCGTCTTCGCCACCGACGATGAGCAGCGTGGGCGCGGTCACGGCAGCCAGCGCCACCGGCCCGGCCAGATCAGACCGCCCGCCGCGAGACACGACGGCGGCAATCTGCTGGCCCAGCCGGGCGGCGCTGATCAGGGCGGCGGCGCTGCCGGTGCTGGCACCAAAGTAACCGAGCGCCGCCTGCTGCAGCGTCGGCTGCGCCATGACCCAGGCGGTGGCCTGCTGGATGCGCTCGGTGAGCAGGGCAATGTCAAAGCGGTGCTGCAGCGTGTGCAGATCAACCCGCTCCTCCTGAGCCGTGAGCAGGTCGAACAGCAGCGTGGCAATGCCGCTTTGCTGCAGTTTTTGCGCCACCTGCCGGTTGCGTGCGCTGTGCCGCCCGCTGCCGCTGCCGTGAACAAACAGCACCAAGCCGGTAAAACCGGTCGGCAGGGCCAAGTCGCCGTAAAGCCAGGCCTGACCGCAGGGAATGCGCACCTCCCGTGTTTCGGGCGCTGGTGTGGATGCCTTCAAAACCGTCCCCCCGCGTGTGACAAAAGACCAGCTTAGGGCAGCGCTGGGTGGGCGCGCTGTCAGGGTTTTTCGACAGTTCTGATAGGAAGTGCGCCGTTCGGGCTGGGCGTCAGGGCGTTGTAACTTTAAGGCGCGCTCGGGCAGCCTTCGGGCTTGAAAACCCGCTCGGTGGAAGCGGGATTGTTCACCAGTTTTTCTGCCGAACGCCGTGGGCGGGCGACGAGTTCGCCGCCGCAGTTGGGGCAGCGGCCCTGCAGCCGCATGCTGGCGCAGTCGCTGCAGAAAGTGCATTCAAAACTGCAGATGCGCGCATCGGGCGAGTCGCCGGGCAAATCGCGGTTGCAGCATTCACAGTTCGGGCGCAGCTGGAGCACGGTTAAAGCCCGAGGCGATTGGCGACGAAATCAGCGTCCTTGTCGCCGCGCCCGGACAGGTTGACCAAAATGGTTTGCTCGGGCGACATGGTTTTGGCGATTTTCATGGCGTAGGCCACGGCGTGGGCGCTTTCCAGCGCCGGAATGATGCCTTCGGTGCGCGACAGCGTCATGAAGGCGTCCAGGCATTCCTCGTCGTCAATCGCTTCGTACTGCACGCGGCCAATGTCTTTCAAATAGCAGTGCTGCGGGCCGACGCCGGGGTAATCCAGCCCCGAGGCAATCGAATACACCGGCAGCGGCTCGCCCTTGTCGTCCTGCAGCGTGTAGCAGGAAAAGCCGTGAATTACGCCCTTGCTGCCCAGCGTCATGGTGGCGGCGTGGTCCGGCGTGTCCAGACCTCTGCCGCCCGGCTCAACGCCGACCAG
>CAIYKK010000523.1 GCA_903926695.1 uncultured Burkholderiales bacterium | reverse complement strand
AGCGAAACCCATTTCCGCCGCGCCATGGAAAACTCCATGCTCACCGGCATGCGGGCGCTGGATTTGCACGGCCGCATCACCTATGTCAACCCGGCTTTTTGCCGCATGACCGGTTTCAGTGAAAGCGAGCTGGTCGGCTGCGACGCGCCTTTTCCGCACTGGCCGGAGTCCGAGATCGGCATCATGCAGGCGCGGCTGGACGAGGAGCTGCAGGGCAAAACGCCGCCCGGCGGTTTTGAAATCCGCGTCAAACGCAAAAGCGGCCAGGTGTTTGATGCGCGCATGTACGTCTCGCCGCTGATCGACCCGCACGGCCAGCAGACCGGCTGGATGACCTCGATGACCGACATCACCGAGCCCAAGCGCATCCGCGAAGAGCTGATTGCGTCTTATGAGCGCTTCACCACCGTGCTCGAAGGGCTGGACGCTGCCGTATCGGTCGCGCCGCTGGGCAGCGAGGAGTTGCTGTTTGCCAACCGGCTGTACCGCGCCTGGTTCGAGGGCAAAACGTGCGGGCATATCAGCCTGATCGCCCAAGCGGGCATGCCGCGCGTGTCGTCCAACGACGACGAATTGGACGCGGTCGATGGTCTGGCCGGTTTCCCCACCGACTCGCTGACCGACGCGCAGACGGCGAACGCCGAAATCTTTGTGCCCGAGCTGGGCAAATGGCTGGAAGTGCGCTCGCGCTATTTAACCTGGGTCGATGGGCGATTGGCGCAAATGGTGATTGCCACCGACATCACGCCGCGCCGCCACGCCGAAGAGCAGGCCGCCTTGCAAAACGAGCGCGCCCAAACCGCCAGCCGCCTGATCACGATGGGCGAGATGGCGTCCAGCGTCGCGCATGAACTGAACCAGCCGCTGACGGCCATCATCAACTACTGCAACGGCATGGTTTCGCGTATCAAGAGTGGCCAGATCACCAACGAAGACCTGCTCGGTGCGCTGGAAAAAACCGCCCGCCAAGCCTACCGCGCCGGGCAAATCATCCAGCGCATACGCGCTTTCGTCAAACGCAGCGAGCCGAACCGAACCTCTTCCGATGTCGCCACGCTGGTCAGCAACGCCAAGGAGCTGGCCGAAATCGAACTGCGCCGCCACCATGTGCGCTTGAGCCACTACATCGCCGCGCGCCTGCCGCCCGTGATGGTCGATCCGATTTTGATCGAGCAGGTACTGATCAACCTGATGAAAAATGCCGCCGAGTCCATCGCCCAGGCGCACCGGCCCACGGCCCAGCGCAACGTCGAACTGCGCGTCGTGCCCAAGCAGATTGACGAGCAAAGCGTGGTGGAGTTTTCCATCCTCGATTCCGGGCGCGGCCTCTCGCCCGAGGTGATGGAGCGGCTGTTTGAAGCGTTTTATTCGACCAAGGCCGAGGGCATGGGCATTGGTCTAAAGCTGTGCCGCAGCATCGTCGAGTCGCACCAAGGCAGGATGGAAGTCCAAAACCTCTACAATGGCGGCGAAGTGACCGGCTGCCAGTTCAGCTTCTGGATTCCCGTGATCCCGCTTTTGCCTCCGGCGGCGCCTGCTGCCGACACCTCGGCAGCCAAAGACGCCAACGCGCACTGAAACCCCCTCCCATCCCTTCATTGAAAAATTACGCAGAAAGCAAAGCATGAGCTTGATTCCCAAAAAAGGAACGATTTACGTCGTGGATGATGACGAGGGCGTGCGCGACTCGCTGCAGTGGCTGCTCGAAGGCAAGGACTACCGGGTGCGCTGCTTTGACTCGGCGGAAACCTTTCTGAGCCGCTACGACGTGCGCGAGGTGGCCTGCCTGATCGTCGATATTCGCATGGGCGGCATGAGCGGCCTCGAATTGCAAGACAAGCTGATCGAGCGCAAGTCCCCGCTGCCCATCGTCTTCATCACCGGCCACGGCGACGTGCCGATGGCGGTGAACACCATGAAAAAAGGCGCAATGGACTTTATCCAGAAGCCGTTTGAAGAACCGGCGCTGGTCAGTCTGGTCGAGCGCATGCTGGAACAGGCCCGCGAAGCCTTCACCGACCAGCAGCAGTCCGCCAGCCGCGACGCGTTGCTGGCCAAGCTCACGTCGCGTGAAGTTCAGGTGCTGGAGCGCATCGTCGCCGGTCGCCTGAACAAGCAAATCGCCGACGACCTGGGCATCAGCATCAAAACCGTGGAAGCGCACCGCGCCAACATCATGGAAAAGCTCAATGCCAACACCGTCGCCGATTTGCTGAAAATTGCCCTTGGCTCCAGCGCTGCGAAAGCCTGATTCCGCTCAAGCGCCCCTTTTTTTCGACAACTTGCAGCGCCCGCGATTTTTGAATCTGTGGGCGTTTTTACTTGAAAGCTCTGAACAATGACTGCACAACTCATCGACGGCAACGCCCTTTCCAAACAACTGCGCACCGAAGTCGCCCAGCGCGCCGCCGCCCTGCGTACACGCGGCATCACGCCCGGCCTAGCCGTGGTGCTGGTCGGCGAAAACCCGGCCAGCCAGGTCTATGTGCGCAACAAGGTCAAAGCCTGCGAAGACGGCGGCCTGTATTCAGTCCTGGAAAAGCACCCCGCCGACCTGAGCGAAGCGGCGCTCTTGGCCCGCGTCGAGGCACTGAACAACGACCCGGCGATTCACGGCATTCTGGTGCAATTGCCGCTGCCCGCCCACATTGACGCGCAAAAGGTCATCGAAGCGATTGCCCCGGCCAAGGATGTGGACGGCTTTCACGTCGCCAGCGCGGGCGCGTTGATGACCGGCTCGTCGGGTTTCTGGCCCTGCACGCCGTATGGCTGCATGAAGATGCTAGAAAGCATCGGCTACGACCTGCGCGGAAAACACGCCGTGGTGATTGGCCGCAGCAACATCGTCGGCAAGCCGATGGCGCTGATGCTGCTGCAGAAAAATGCCACCGTCACCATCTGCCACAGCGCCACGCCCGACCTGAAGGCGATGACGCTGCAGGCCGATGTGATCGTCGCCGCCGTCGGCAAGCGCAACGTCTTGACCGCTGACATGGTCAAACCCGGCGCGGTGGTGATCGACGTGGGCATGAACCGCAACGACGAAGGCAAATTGTGCGGCGACGTGGATTTTGCAGGCGTGAAAGAAGTGGCGGGCTACATCACGCCGGTGCCCGGCGGCGTCGGCCCGATGACCATCACCATGCTGCTGGTCAATACGCTGGAAGCAGCCGAGCGCGGCTAAAGCGGCTTTCCGGGGGCCGCATCTGCGGCCTTGCGCCGGATCGCTGAACCGGCTCTTTAGCGTCCAGGTTCAGTCCGGCTGCTTGACCAGCGGGCGCTCGCCCGCTGTCAGCCGCCACAGCGCAAAACCCGCGCATAGCCACTGGCCGACATACATCGCTGTGCCCAGACCGTGCCAGAGCTTTAAATTACCACCGTCGATACGGGCGCTGACGATGCGCGGCGCCACGCCGAACTCCACCAGCAAGGCCAGCAGCAGCCCGGCGACGATAAATTTCATCAGCATGCGCACCCAGGGTGCGGGCGCTGCCGCATCCGGCTGGTTGAAGGCCATCAGCATCAGCATGGCGCAGCCGACGCTGACCCAGGTTTGCGCGCTGAAAAGCCGCGCCGCCATCGCGCCCGCCGCCGCAGGCGTGGGCAAGTTGGCAAACAGCAGCGGCACCACGACAAAACCCAGCCCCGTCAAGCTGCCCCACCAAAGCGCAGCGGCCACAACGCCGACACGCTGACGCACCGGCACGCGCATCAGATATAGCTGACCGAGACGATTTCGTAGCGGCGGATGCCGCCCGGCGCCTGCACTTCGGCGGTGTCGCCCTCGTCCTTGCCGATCAGCGCACGGGCAATCGGCGAGCCGATGTTGACCAGCCCCAGCTTGATATCGGCCTCGTCCTCGCCAACGATCTGGTAGGTCACGCTGTCGCCAGTGGTCTCGTCTTCGAGCTTGACGGTTGAGCCAAACACCACGCGGGTGCCCGCTTCAAACGTGGACGGGTCAATGATCTGGGCCACCGAGAGCTTGCCCTCGACTTCCTGGATGCGGCCTTCGATGAAGCCCTGACGGTCTTTGGCGACTTCGTATTCGGCGTTTTCGCTCAGGTCGCCCTGCGCGCGCGCTTCGGAAATCGCGTTGATGACCCAAGGGCGCTGAACCGTCTTGAGGTTGTGCAATTCGGCCTTGAGTTTTTCTGCGCCGCGCTTGGTGATGGGTAAGGTTGCCATGTTTTGTGTCCTGCAAAATGCGAAACCGCCACCAGGTAAGTGGTGGCGGCATGTTGAATCGGCTTGAAGTTTAATGCAAATGCCTCAAACCCAAGCAAGTGTTTAACCTGAGACTCAGGCCAGCTGGTCCGCCAGCTGGGCGTGCAGCTCTTGAATCGAATACACGCTCAAGTTGTCCAGGTATTTCATGCCTTCGACGGCGGCTTCAGCCCCGGCAATCGTGGTGAAGGTCGTGACGCGAGCGAGCAGCGCCGAGGTGCGGATCT
>CAIYKK010000522.1 GCA_903926695.1 uncultured Burkholderiales bacterium | reverse complement strand
CTTGAAGTCGAAAGACAGCGAGCCAGGTTGAAACAGGGAAAGCGGTAACCAGCCCGCTACGTCAGTAATGGGTCGTTCAGACGCACCAGCAAATGCTGGCCGAGGTTTGCTGCTCTGCAAGGCTTTAATCATGCCGCCCAAAGGTAAAGGGGCTAAGGTTTTAGTCGCTGCCCTCAAAAGCAGGAGCCGGTTATTGACATTCCCGAGGGGAGACTTGCCGAAAGGCTTGCGTCACCAGGCCCGTAAGGGCAGAAGGTTTTGAAATGGCAGTATTTGTTTTGGATCGAAGCGGCAGTTCACTGATGCCCTGCACCGAAAAGCGGGCCAGATTGCTGCTGGAACGTGGTCGCGCCCGAGTACACAAGATGTTGCCATTCACCATTCGCGTCGTTGACCTCGAAACCGAAGATTGCGAGTTTCAAGCGTTGCGCGTCAAACTCGATCCGGGCAGTAAAACCACCGGCATGGCTTTGGTGCGGGAAACAGCAGAGAACGGCGTGGCTGTCATCAACCTGTTTGAGCTGATGCACCGGGGCAAACAAATCAGCGAAGCACTCACGGCACGGCGTGGGCACCGCAAAGTGCGGCGCAGTCACTTACGCTACCGTGCGCCCCGGTTCTTGAACCGTGGCAATCAAAAGCCAGGCTGGCTGGCGCCAAGCTTGCTGCACCGGGTCAATACGACGCTGGCATGGGTGAGCCGCATCCGGCGCTATGCCCCGGTATCGGCTATCAGTACCGAACTGGTGCGTTTTGACATGCAGGCACTGGAGAACCCGGAAATTGAAGGCGCCCAGTACCAGCAAGGAACGCTTGCGGGCTACGAGGTGCGCGAGTACCTGCTGGAAAAGTGGGGCCGCACTTGCGCCTACTGTGGCGCCAAGGGGCTGCCGCTGCAGATTGAGCATATCCACCCGAAGTCGAAAAGTGGCTCAGACCGCATCAGCAATCTAACGCTGGCCTGTCAATGCTGCAACGCAAAAAAGGCGGCTTTGCCGGTTGAAGTTTTTTTAGCGAAGCAGCCCGAGCGTTTGAAGCGTATTCAGGCCCAAGCCAAGCGTCCGCTCAAGGATGCCGCTGCCGTCAATGCAACTCGCTGGGCATTGGTCAACGTACTCAAGGCAACGGGTCTTACCGTTGAAACCGCATCCGGCGGCAGAACCAAATTCAATCGAATGGCGTTGGGAATCCCCAAAACCCATGCGCTCGATGCGGCCTGTGTCGGCGATGTGAACTCCATGACCGGCTGGCACAAGCCGACCCTGTGCCTCAAGGCTATGGGGCGCGGCAGTTACCAGCGCACCCGGCTGGACAAATATGGCTGCGTGCGCGGTTATCTGACCCGTTCAAAAAGCATCCAGGGCTTTCAGACGGGCGACATGGTGAAAGCCGAAGTCACCCAAGGCAAGAAGACAGGTAGCTACACGGGGCGGGTTGCGGTCAGGGCGTCGGGCAGCTTCAACATTCAAACCCGTGATGGTTTGGTTCAAGGTGTATCCCACCGCTATTGCACCGTAGTGCAGCGCGGCGATGGATACGGCTATCAACTGGTGGCAAAAACGGACGCGACAGGTACGCCGCCAAAGCAGGGGGATGCTTCGCATCCCGCGCTCTACCTCCCCGGCCTGAAGGCTGGGGTTTCACGCGCAAACTGATGATCAAACTGTTTGTCGGCCTGGGCAATCCTGGGCCTGAATACGAAGCCACGCGCCACAATGCGGGCTTCTGGTGGATTGACGCGCTGTCGCGTGAACTCAAGGCGCCGCTCAGCCTGGACAAGAATTACCACGGCCAGGTGGCCCGCACCACGCTCAACGGGCAGACCGTGTGGCTGCTCAAGCCGCTGACCTTCATGAACCTGTCGGGCAAGTCAGTCGCGGCGCTGGCCCGGTTTTTCAAGATTCTGCCCAGCGAGGTGCTGGTGGCGCATGACGAGCTGGACGTGGTTCCGGGCCAGGTCAAGCTCAAGTTTGGCGGCAGCCACGCGGGCCACAACGGCCTGCGCGACATTCACGCGCAGTTGGGCTCGCCCGACTACTGGCGGCTGCGCATCGGCGTGGGCCACCCCGGCGACAAGGCCGAAGTCATCAACTGGGTGCTGAAAAAGCCGTCCCAGGAACACCGGGCCGCCATTGAGGACTGCATAGAGCGCAGCCTGAAAGCCCTGCCCGAGCTGCTCAAGGGCGAGATGGACAAGGCGACGATGAAGATCCACACCCACCAGCCGCCCCGGCCCAAGCCGCCACGCCCGGCGACAGCACCCAGCCCCGCCGCTGGAGCCGCGCCGCTATTGCCTGCGGCCAAGGCCGATGGTCAATAAACCCGGCGCGGCCTGAAAACCGCCACGCCGCCAGCGGTATCAGTGCGCCGCCACCATCGGAATCAGCGACTGCAGCCGGTGGTATTTTTCCCAAAGGGTTTCGCGGCTCTCCACCTGCTGCGGATTGACTGGAATGCAGGCCACGGGACAGACCTGCACACACTGCGGCTCGTCAAAGTGGCCGACGCATTCGGTGCATTTGTCCGGGTGAATTTCGTAGATGTCAGCGCCGAGGTAAATCGCCTCGTTCGGGCATTCGGGCTCGCACACGTCGCAGTTGATGCAGTCGGCGGTGATGAATAAAGCCATTGAATCAAGCTCCCCGTGACGTGTGGACGGCGGCCAGCGCTGCCGCAATCGGCGGGCTGACCATCTGCGCGACGCTGCCGCCCAGCTTGCTGATCTCGCGCACCAAGGTGCTGCTGATGCACTGCACCGGCGCGTCGGGCAGCACAAAAACGGTTTCGACCTGCGGGCGAAGCTTACGGTTCATCGCGGCCATTTGTGCTTCGTAGTCAAAATCGGCCAGGTTGCGGATGCCGCGCACCACGGCGCAGGCGGACTGCGCGGCGCAGAAATCCATGATCAAGCCGTCAAACGGCAGCACCTTGATGCCGGGAAGGTGTTCGGTTGCCAGCCGCACCTGCGCCACACGCTCATCGAGCGAAAACAGGGTTTTTTTGTGATGCGCGGCGGCGACGGCAATCACCACCCGGTCAAACAGCCCGGCAGCGCGGCGCACGACATCGTCGTGGCCCAAGGTAAAAGGGTCAAAAGTGCCGGAATAAACAGCAATACGTAAAGGGGGCGTGGGCGAAGCGGACATGGGAAAGAATTATGCCCCGGCCCGCTCGCGCCACGGCCCGCCCGGCGGCGTGACCCTGCCAGCGGCGCGGGCGCTGCGGGCCGCGCCGCTGCCGCAGAGAATCAGGCGACGGCTGGCGACTCGGGCAGCTCTGCCGATTCTGGCGGCGTCTGGCAGCGCGTCAGCAGGTGAAAATGCACCGCGCCGGCCTTGCCGCTGCGGTGAATCTGCAAGCCCAGTGGCAACAACTCTTCATCGGTCCAGGGGCGGGGCGCTTCGAGGTAAATCAGACCGGTCGGGCTGATCGCCTGGGCGGCGGCCGTCAGCGCTGGCTCAAAAAAGTTTGAATCAAACGGCGGATCTAAAAAGACCAGCTGCATACTGCCCGGCATCAAGCGCTTGAGCGCGCTGATACCATCGCCGCGCTCGACGCGTACCGCGCTGGCCTTGAGCCGCGCCTGCACGGCCTTGAGCGCCAGCGCCAGCGCCGGTTCCTGCTCACACAGCAGCACGTCGGCGGCACCGCGCGAGGCGGCTTCAAAGCCGAGCACCCCCGTGCCCGCAAACACATCGGCGCAGCGCCAGCCGGTCAAATCCTGGCCCAGCCAGTTGAACAGCGTTTCGCGCACGCGGTCGGGCGTGGGGCGCAGGCCCGGCTTGTCCGGCACCGGCAGCTTGGTGCGCCGGTACTGGCCGCCAATGATGCGGATTTCGCCGGGCGGCTTGAGGTGGGCCGTGCCCTTGGGCTTGACGGTGGCTTTGACGAGCGGCTTGGGCGCTTTGGCGGCGGGGGGTTGAATAGGTGTGTATTTCATCAGTTTGCGAATGAAACCCCTGCCTTCAGGCTGGAGAGGTAGAGCGCGGGATGCAAAGCATCCTCCTGCTTTGGCGGCGTACCTGTCGCGTCCGTTTTTGCCGCCAGTTGATAACCGTATCCATCGCCGCGCTGCACGACGGTGCAATCACGGTAAGAGATGCCTTGAACCAAACCATTGCTGGTCTGGATATTAAAATTGCCAGAAGCTCTGACGGCGAACCATTTCTATTTTGAATGAGTGCTATTTATCAAGAACACTGTCATCAAAGATAAGGCATGAATTTGAATTACGATCAATCGAGCCTTTGATGCCATCAAAAACCACGGATGGTGTTATGTGATCATCTTTCAAGTAACGATTTATCGCGTCATGCGAAAAATCCTGGTGATGATCCGCAAAATAGGTTTGCGTATAATTAATCTGCGTTGCCAATAGGAATTGGCAGTAATCTCGCCGAACTGGTTTCAGTGTGAGACCAATTCAGACGAATTGGTCGTGTTAGATTATAACAAAGTTTTAAAAAAACTCAATTATAGTAAAAAATATATTTTGCGTAAGTCCTATAAAAAATAAAATTTGAAGAATTTCATTTGAATGGTGCTTTCAGTCAGCGGCTTGGTGGCTGCGTCCTCTGCCCGTGCGTCATAATTGCCTTTTTCTCCCTCTAAAAACAAGGAGTTGGCGGCATGAATCACTTCATCATCGGGCTGGGCGGCACGGGGGGCAAAATCATCCGCGCCCTGCGCAAGAGCCTGTATCAGGAATTCCACGGCGCGCTGCCCGATAGCGTGGGCATCGGCTACCTGTACGTCGATTCGTCCACCGAAATGATGTCGATTGACGACCCGACATGGAAAACGCTGGGCACGTCGGTGCAACTGCCCAAGGCCAGCCAGCTGCTGATCACCGACGCCAACCTGACTTCGCGCCTCGACAACCTCGACAGCTACCCCGGCCTCAAGCACTGGCTGGGCAGCCCGCAGGAGTGGCGCGACATTTTGAACAGCATCGTCGGCGCGACGCTGGGCGGCCAAAAGCGCCGTTTAGGGCGCTTTCTGTTCGCCTGCAAGGCCGATAAATACCGCGAACAGGTGCAGTCGCAGGTCAAGCTGCTGCAGCAAAATGGCCAGACGGAAGTGACTTTCCACATCGTCGTCGGGCTGGCGGGCGGCACCGGCAGCGGCAGCGTGATCGACGCGGTGGCGCAGTTGCGCGATTTGTATCCCGACTCCAAACGCTTTCGCATCCTGATTTACGCGCTGCTGCCCGACGCGTATCCAAATCCGAACTGGGACACGGGTAATTACCACGCCAACGGTTTTGCCGCGCTGACTGAATTGAATGCCATGTCGGTCGGCAGTTATCAGCCTTACGACGTAACCGGCGTGAAGCAGCGCCTGATATTGAGTGACCCATTCAACGGCTGTTTTGTCTTCGGCAACGAAAATGAAAATGGTTTAACGGTCGATGTGGAGCGCGATTTGCCCGGTATCGTGGCCGATTTTCTGTATCAAAAAATCGTCGCGGTGAATAATCTGAATTGGGCCTCGCTGGGCCGCATGGAAAATGCCGAAAATGGCGACGGCTCTCCAGAAACCGCACCGCAAGGCCGCTTTCCAGAACGCTCCAAGCGATTTTTGGCGTTCGGCATCAAGCGCCTCGCCATTCCCGAAGAGGAAATCAGCGAATATTTAACCTACAGCTTTGCCCGGCAAGCGGCGCTGCAATTGCGCTTTAATCACTGGCAGCCGGCATCGGGTTTTATTGAAGAGCCGCGCAAGCAGGATTTCAACGAATTTGTACAGCAAAAAGAAACGCAATTGCGCTGGCTGCTGTCGGACGACCATTTGACGCTGGCGCTGGGCATTTTGCCAGAAGACGCGGTGAATAAACGCTGGAAATCATTTGTCGGCGAGTGGGAGGCGGTGATTCCCAATTTCAAATCGCTGGTGCGCGAGCGCGATCAGGCGACCTGGCTGGACGAGCTGACGCAGCTGTGCGAAAAGCGTTTTCAGGAAGATTACCGCACGTTGGGCGTGCCCGGTTTTTACCGTACCAAACTCAAGGCGCGCAAAGACATGGCACGGGAAATTCGCAGCCGCATTGAGCAGGAACTGGTGAACGAATGGAAAGTCGGCGCCAAATCGGCCTGGGACGTGGCGCGTCTGTTAATCGCGCTGACCGAAACGCTGGACGAGCGCCTCAAAGCCTGCGACGAGCAGGTCGCCCGCGCGCGCAATGCGGAAGAACAAGCGCAGTCCCGCGTGCTGGGCAATGCGCAGAAGTGGGCGGGCATGAATATTTTGTCGCGCCATTTACTCGGCACGCCCGACAGCCTTTTAGACGCGCACGGCGTGCATTTGCAGGAAATGTACGTTTATCGCACCCGCGCTGAGGGCTGGGGTTTTGCCAAGGCATTATTGATTGAAGTTGTAGCCGAAATCACCGATTTGAAAGGCGAAGTGGACCGCGTGGCCAACACGCTGCAGCAGGCGCTGAAAAAGTTCGACACCGGCATTCAGGCACGGCTCACTGATAATGGTGCGGGCGATTTGCGCCAGCATTTAATTCGGTTTTACGATCCGGCGCAGGTCAAAGGCACCAGCCGCCGCCTGCTGCTCGACGAGGCCGAGCAGAAAACCCAAACCAGCCGCGTGCGCGCCGCGCTGGTGGAAAAAATTGGCCCGGACGGCGGTTTTTCCCAATTTAATCAGCGCGTGTCGGAATCGACGTTTCTGGACGTGCTCGAAACCGTCTGCGAAGACAACGCCCGCATCGCGCACCAGAATCTGGTGCAAAACCCCAAAGAGCGGCTGCTGGGCGTGTCCATCATCGACAAGCTGCGCGAGCGCTATGGCGCCGATCCGCAGGAGCTGAAAAGTTATGTCAGCGAGCTGGTCAGCCGGGCGGGCAATTTCATGGTGCTGGAGCCGCTGGAAATCCACCGCGCCGCGCCCGGCATTCCGGTCGGCGTGCCGACGGCGGTGAGCAAATTCACCGTGATTTTGCCCAAAGCGCCGGATCAGGCCGATTTCAGCAAAGGGCTGAAAGAAGCGTTGCGCGAAGCCAAAACCGGCGACGTGGAAATCATTGAATCCGATGGCCGCGCCAATGAAATCACGCTGGTGTCGATTACCAACTTGCTGCCGCTGCGCTATTTAAAACCACTGAAACTGCTGGAAGAAAAATACCGCCGCCGCATTGACACCGGCGGCGCGCGCGCCCGGCTGGAGTTGCACACCGAGGGCGACGGCAACGCCTGGCCCCGGCTGTTTGTCGCGTCCAGCGCCGAGGTCAAGCTGCAGGCGCTGCCGTATGTGCTGCTGGCCAAGGCGCTGGGTTTTATCCACGAAGGCAAAAATCCGGCCACGGGCGCGGACGAAGTGCTGCTGCTGACCAAAGACGCCGACGGTTTCGACAACGACCCGGTGTTGCTGGGTAAAAGTTTTATGGCCAGCGCCGACAGCGTGGACTTGGCGAATCTGCACACCATCAAATCGGTGTGTGACGCGACGCTGGCGGGCGGCGGTTTTGTGCATCAAGACCGCCGCACCGAAGTGCAGCGGGCGATTTTGAGCGAGGTTGAAGCCGTGAAAGCCGCACGCGGCGGCAATATTCAGGACGAAACTTACCGGCGTTTTCTGGACGCCGGGCGGCGCGCCGTGGCGATTCTCAAAGGCGAGGCGGCTTGACGCTGCCTGTTTCCTCATTTCAACACCACAAGGAATTTCCCTATGGCTTCTCTGTCTAACAAATCCGGCAAGTGCTCCAACTTTGGCAACTGCTCGCTGGCCGATGCGCGCACGGCGATTGAAGTGCCCAGCGGAGTGGATTTTGTCTGCACCGAATGCGGCAAGCCGCTGCTCTTGACCGACGCGGGCGGCAAAGACGGCGGCAGTTCCAAGGCGCTGATGGTGGGTGCGCTGCTGCTGGTCGTGGTGCTGGGAATTGCCGGCATCGGCTGGTCGCTGCTGACGCGCAAAAAAGCGCCGGAACCTGTGCCGCCCGTGGCTGTCACCCCGGCTGTGCCAAAAGTCCAGCCGCAAGCCGAGTGGCCCGCCAAGCCCGTCCACGGCAACTGTTCCGAAGCCGACGAGCGCGCCGGACTGTGCCGCGTCGGCCGTTAAGGTGTTTTGTTTTTTCACGGAGTTTCAAATGAACCAGTCACTGAAAAAATGGACCCGCTGCCTGCCTGTGCTGGCCGGGGTATTGAGCGCCACCTTGTCGCTGGCCTCTGCCGCCGAGAGCATCGTCACCGGCGGCAAGACGGGCACCTATTACGCCATCGGCAATAACCTGCGCGATATTGTTTACCCGGCGCTGGAAGTCAAAGACTCCAAAGGCTCCTGGGCCAATGTCGAAGACATGAGCCGCACCAAAGGCGTGACGCTGGCGATTGTGCAGTCGGACGTGTATTCGGCCTTTGTGCAAATGCGCGACTCCCGCGACGTGCCCGAAGCGACGCGACGCGAATATACGCAATTGCTGGCCAATTTGCGCGTCTTCATGCCGCTGTATAAAGAAGAAATCCATTTTCTGGTTCGCAAGGACGAGCCGATTGAGTTTATTCACCAAATCAAAGGCCGCCCGATCTGGATGGACATGGAAAAAAGCGGCACGTATTTGACCGCGCTGAATATTTACGGCAAACTGTTTCAAGACCGGCCTAACTCCGTCACGCCCTTTATCAACACCACCGCCACCGGCGAGGACGAAGGCACCAAACGCCGCCGCTCCGCGTTAATGGCACTGAGTGATCCGGGATTTTACAAAGATTATCCAAAAATCGACGTGATGGTGCTGGTGGGCGGGCAGCCGCTGAGTTTGCTTGAAAAGAACATGCCATCCAACCTGAAACTGCTCAAGTTTGACCCGAACCAAGCCGGTGCCGACAAGGTGTTACAGGATTATCAGCAAGCGGGCATTAAAAAATCCAGCTACCCGGCGCTGAACATTGCGGGAAATGAGTCGCCCTCGCTGGCGGTGGATTCGTATTTGATTACCGCGAATTTTGCCGATCCGCAGCGCAACCAGTTTGTCAAGGACTTTGCCAGCCAGTTCTGCGCCCACGTTGGCGATTTGCGCGAGCGCGGCCACGCCAAATGGAAGTCGCTGATTTGGCAGCCGGGCTCGGCCTTGCCGCCGCTGTCGGCGGGCTGGCAGTATTCGGACAAGGTTAAAGAGCAACTGAGCACTTGCAAATCGTCCCGCGCTACGGCGGCCCCGGCAGCCAAGCCCGGCACCTGCAGCGCGCAAGACCGGTTTGCCGGTCTGTGCCGCTGAAACCCGGCGTCTTAACGAAAGCCAAAATAAGACAGCACGACGCCGATGATGACGACAAGGCCGACGACGTAAATGATGGTGTTCATGAGAGTCCCCGATAAAAATCGCCGTACCGATGTGCGGCTTATCGGATTTATCGTGACGCGGACACCGGCATTTTCTGTAGGAAAGTCAAAACACCCGTCGTCAGACAAGCGCCTACAAAGCGCTACGTCAGGTTTCTGCCGCCTCGATTAAAAACTGCACGCGCCGCACGCCTTTCCACTCGTTGGTGTCCAGCCGGAAAGCGAGTTTGACGCGGGCGGGCAGCGCCTCGGTGTGGCCGAACCAGATGCCGTCCACCGGCTCGCCTTGATGTTTGAGTTTTAACGACAGGTGTTTGTCGCCGCCCACCAGCCGCTGGGAAATCACTTCCACTTCTTCGCTGAAGGTGGGCGCGGCAAAACCCTGGCCCCAGACTTCTTTGTGCAGCGTGTCCACCACGTCGGCACGGCGGTATTCGGGCGCCAGCGGGCCGTCGGTGTCGAGGCGGCGCATCAGCGTGGCGGCATCCAGCCATTCGTCGGCGACCTGCTGCAGCGCGTGTTCAAACACTTCAAAATTTTCTTCGGCAATCGTGCAGCCCGCCGCCATCGAGTGGCCGCCAAAGCGCAGCAGCAGACCCGGATGGCGCTTGACCATCAAGTCCAGCGCATCGCGCAAATGAAAGCCCGGAATCGAGCGCCCCGAGCCTTTTAATTCATGCTCCTGGCCCGGCGCGGCGCTGGCGGCGAATACAAACGTCGGCCTGTGCAGCTTGTCTTTGATCCGCGAGGCGACGATGCCAACCACACCTTCGTGGAAATCCGGGTCAAAAATCGACATTGCCGAGGGCGGCTCTTCGTTCTCCTCGATCATCGCGTCGGCGGCGAGTT
>CAIYKK010000521.1 GCA_903926695.1 uncultured Burkholderiales bacterium | reverse complement strand
CCGCCAGCGTGAAAGACTGCCTGCGCTGCGGCAAATGCAAGCCGGTGTGCGCCACGCACGTGCCGCGCGCCAATTTGCTCTACAGTCCGCGCAACAAGATTCTGGCGACTTCGCTGCTGGTCGAGGCCTTTTTGTACGAAGAGCAGACCCGGCGCGGCATCAGCATCAAGCACTGGGAAGAGTTTGAAGACGTGGCCGACCACTGCACCGTTTGCCACAAGTGCCTCACGCCCTGCCCGGTGGACATCGACTTCGGCGAAGTGTCGATGAACATGCGTAATTTATTGCGCAAGATGGGCCAGAAGTCATTCCGGCCCGGCAACGCGGCGGCGATGTTCTTTTTGAACGCCACCAATCCGCAAACCATCAAGGTGATGCGCAGCGCGATGGTGGATGTGGGCTTCAAAGCCCAGCGTCTGGCCAACGACGTGCTGGGCGCGCTGACCAAAAAGCAGACCGCGCATCCGCCCGCCAGCGTCGGCACGGCCCCGATCAAAGAGCAGGTGATTCACTTCATCAACAAAAAGATGCCCGGCGGCCTGCCCAAAAAGACCGCCCGCGCCCTGCTCGACATTGAAGACAAGGATTACGTCCCCATCATCCGCAACCCCAAGGCGACGACGGCGGAAACCGAGGCGGTGTTTTATTTCCCCGGCTGCGGCTCCGAGCGGCTGTTCAGCCAAGTTGGATTGGCCACGCAGGCCATGCTTTGGCACGCGGGCGTGCAGACGGTCTTGCCACCGGGCTATCTGTGCTGCGGCTATCCCCAGCGCGGCAGCGGCCAGTTCGACAAGGCCGACAAGATGATCACCGACAACCGGGTGCTGTTCCACCGCGTGGCCAACACGCTGAACTACCTCGATATCAAGACGGTGGTGGTGAGCTGCGGCACCTGCTACGACCAGCTGCAGGGTTACCAGTTCGACAAGATTTTCCCCGGCAGCCGCATCATCGACATTCACGAATACCTGCTGGAAAAAGGCATCACGCTGCCCGCGAACCAGCCCGGTTTCCTGTACCACGAGCCGTGCCACAACCCGATGAAGCTGGGCGACTCGATGAAAACCGTCAAGGCGCTGATCGGCGACAACGTGCTGAAAAGCGAACGCTGCTGCGGCGAATCCGGCACGCTGGGCGTGACGCGGCCTGACATTTCGACGCAGATTCGTTTCCGCAAGGAAGAGGAAATCCGCAAGGGCGAAGCGGCGCTGCGCGCCTCGGGCGCGGTGGCCCCAACGGCCAACGTCAAGATTTTGACCAGCTGCCCGAGCTGCCTGCAGGGCCTGACCCGCTACGGCAATGACCTGGAAAACGGCTTGCTGGAAGCCGATTACATCGTCGTGGAAATGGCGAATCAGATTCTGGGCAAGGAGTGGCTGCCGGACTATGTGGCCGCTGCCAACCACGGCGGGATTGAGCGGGTGCTGGTGTGACCAACGCCGCGTGCCCCTTGTGCGAGTCCGACGGCGGCCTACTGGTATTCCGCAATGAGACGCTGCGCGTGATTCAGGCCAGCGAGGCCGGTTTCCCGGCGTTTTACCGCGTCGTGTGGATCCGGCATGTGGCTGAGTTT
>CAIYKK010000520.1 GCA_903926695.1 uncultured Burkholderiales bacterium | reverse complement strand
TCACCCGCGCCGCCGAGCTGTGCCTGGAAGCGGGCGCGCAGGGCATCACCGTCCACCCCCGGCCCGACGAGCGCCATATCCGCGCCGACGATGTGTACGAAATCGCCGCGCTGATGAAAGACTGGCCGCAGTGCGAGTTCAACATCGAGGGCAACCCGCTGCAGAACCTGATGCACTTCGTGCGCGACCTCTCGGCGCGAGGCCTGCCGCTGCACCAATGCACTTTTGTGCCCGACAGCGAAGGCCAGTTCACCAGCGATCACGGCTGGAGCCTGCCGCAGGACGCCGAGCGGCTCAAGCCGCATATCGCCTACGCCCATGCGCGTGGTGTGCGCGTCAGCCTGTTCATGGACCCGGTGCCCGCCGCGATGGCCGCTGCCAAAGCGCTGGGCGCTGATCGGGTTGAGCTGTACACCGAAAGCTACGCCCGCGCCTGGTCGGGCGCCGACAAACACAAAGCCCTGAGCCGCTTCGTCGAAACGGCCAAAGCCGCCGCCGTTGCAGGCCTGGGCGTGAATGCGGGCCACGATCTGAACCGCGACAATCTGGCCGAATTCTTGCGCGCCGTGCCCGGTGTGCAGGAAGTTTCCATCGGCCACGCCTTGATTGCCGACGCGCTGGAGCTGGGCTACGGCGCGACGGTTAAAGATTATTTGCGCTGCATCGGCGAGGCTTTTTCGTCCACGCCAGCGCCTGCGGCCTGATGATTTACGGTATCGGCACCGACATTTGCGACATCCGGCGCATTCGTGCCAGCCTGGCGCGCCACGGCGAGTGCTTCGCCCACAAAATCCTCAGCGACGGCGAGTTCGCCACCTGGACCGAACGCAGCGCCCGCTGGCCAGACCGGGGCGTGAGCTACCTCGCCACCCGCTTTTCAGCCAAAGAGGCGTTCAGCAAAGCCATCGGCCTCGGAATGTGCATGCCCATGACCTGGCGCGACTGCGAAATCACCAAAGCGCCCAGCGGCAAGCCTGAAATCGTGCTGCACCGCGCTTTAAAAACGTGGTTTGAAGCGCACGGCTTGAGCGCCCACATCACCGTGACCGACGAAACCGACTACGCCGCCAGCTTTTGCGTGGTGGAAAAAAACGAGTCGAATTGAATTTTAAAAATCATGTTTACAACCCAGCACGCTCCCCTCATCATCGACATCGCGGGCCTCAAGCTCACGAAAGACGACCGCCGCCGCTTGGCGAATCCGCTGACCGGCGGCATCATTCTGTTTGGTCGCAACTGGAAAGACCGCCAGCAGCTCGCCAAACTCTGCGCCGAGATCAAAAGCATCCGCGACGACCTGTTGATCTGCGTCGATCACGAAGGCGGGCGCGTGCAGCGTTTCCGAACCGACGGATTCACGCACCTGCCGCCCATGCGCGCCTTGGGCCAGCTCTGGATGGAAGACCAGATGGCCGCGACCAACGCCGCCACCGCCTGCGGCTATGTGCTGGGCGCTGAATTGCGCGCCTGCGGCGTGGATTTCAGCTTCACGCCGGTGCTGGATTTGGACTATGGCGAAAGCAGCGTGATCGGCGACCGCGCTTTTGGCCGCGATCCGCGTGTCGTCAGCCTGCTGGCGAAAAGCCTGATGCACGGCTTGCTGCAAAGCGGCCTGGCCAATTGCGGCAAACATTTCCCCGGCCACGGTTTTGTGAAGGCTGACTCGCACACCGAGATTCCGGTGGACACGCGCACGCTCAAAGCCATTTTGAAAGACGATGCCGCGCCTTATGACTGGCTCAACACCACGCTGACCAGCGTGATGCCCGCGCATGTGATTTACCCCAAGGTCGATGCGCGCCCGGCGGGTTTTTCGGAGAAATGGCTGACGTTTATTTTGCGCGGCCAGCTCGGGTTTGGCGGCGCGATTTTCAGCGACGACTTGAGCATGGAAGGTGCGCGCCTGATCGACGGTCAGCAGGTCAGCCACACGCAGGCGGCGATGGCCGCGCTGAACGCGGGCTGCGACATGGTGCTGCTGTGCAACCAGTCGGTGGGCAAAGGCAAGCCCGTCGATGAGCTGCTCGACGGCATGGCCGAGGCGCTGCTCAACGGGCAGTGGGAAGCGCTGGAGTCCAGCGAAACGCGCCGCCTCGCGCTGCTGCCCACGACGCCCGCCCACGAATGGCACGAGCTGATGCTGCACCCGGCTTACATGCACGCGATGAGTTTGATTCCTGGGGTGTGAGTTAACCGGCCTTCACCGGCCAGTCCAGCTTGCCTGACGCCTCCATGTGCGTCAGGTACACGCGCAAATCAAACTCGTACTGGTGATAGCTTGGCTCCATGTGGGTGCAGAGCTGGTAAAACGCCTTGTCGTGGCCTTTTTCCTTGATGTGCGCCAGTTCATGCACGGCAATCATGCGCAAAAACTCCTCCGGCACCTCCTTGAACAGCGAGGCCACGCGGATTTCCCGCTTGGCCTTGAGTTTGCTGCCCTGCACACGCGAGACGGTCGTGTGCGTGCCCAGCGCGTGCGTGATGATTTGCAATTTGCTGTCAAACGCCACTTTGGATAGCGGCTCCGAGCTGCGCAAAAACTCGCTTTTCAGGCCCATCACGTAGTCGTATAAAGCCTTGTCGGTGCGCACGCCGTGGGCGTGGCTGTATTTGGCCAGCAGGGTCTGGCCCAGCTGGCCCTGCGCCAGAAGCTGCTGCACCTGGGTTTTGAGGTTGTCGGGGTAGCCCGCGAGGTATTTCATGAAAAATCTTTTGTTGCTATTTTTTTCAATAGCGTCGGGAGCCCTTGCGCCAAGGGCTGAAAGCTTGAAAAACCGGGGAGTTCAAGACGGCGCCCAGCCGTGACCGGCAAGAGGCGGGGGCTGATTTTAGACCGGCGGCACCGCCGCTCAGGCCGGGCCGAGGCCGCTGGCCAGCTTGCCCAAAAAGTCCAAATGTTGTTAACCTTGGGCCATGAACCCTTCCGGCACATCTTCGGCGGTGAATCTGGACAGCGGCCCGCGTTTGATCAATCTGGCGCTGCAGGGCGGCGGCTCGCACGGCGCTTTCACTTGGGGCGTGCTGGACGCGCTGCTGGCCGATGGCCGCATTGATTTCGAGGGCTTGAGCGGCACCAGCGCCGGGGCCATGAACGCCGTCGTGCTGGCCCACGGCCTGCTGCAGACGCACGG
>CAIYKK010000519.1 GCA_903926695.1 uncultured Burkholderiales bacterium | reverse complement strand
GGCCATCGCCCAGCAAAATGCCGTACAGGCGCGCATCGTCTTCGGTGAAGCCGGGGACGGGCACTACTTCGGTTGGAATGGCAAAGCCGATGTAGTCGCCCGTCTGGAGCTTGCCAGCATCAACCCAGGCCGGGGCGACTTTGGCCTTGTCCAGCCACGCCTCGGTGCGGGCGTTGGCCTGGCCCAGCGGCACGCCTTGAATCGCCCAGAACGGGTGCGCGTCGGTGACTTGCAGCGGCTCAATGGCGTGCTTGACATCAATCGCCACCATCGCTTCGGTCTGGTTATAGACCATGCGTTCGGTGACTTCGCGGTACTGGCCGCTGTGGCCGAGCACCAAATCGCCTGCGCGGATGTCGCGGATGGGACGCGTGCCTTGCGCGGTATAGACCAGCGTGTCGGGGGCGAAGCACTGGTTCACCGCCACCGCCGTGTCATTCACGACTTTGAGGAATGGCACCACGCCTTGCGATTCGCCGTTGGTGCCCTTGATGTGGGCGCCCATGGCGCGCACCGGCGTCCAGTCGTTGCCCAGGCCGCCGGCAAATTTGGACAGCAGCGCGTTTTCCTTGATGGCGTCGTAAATGCCGCCCAGGTCATCGGGCACCGTGGTCAGGTAGCACGACGAGAGCTGCGAGCGCAGGGTGCCAGCATTAAACAGCGTCGGCGTGCTCGACATGAAGTCGAATGAGGACAGGATTTCGTAAAACTCGATGGCGCGTGCTTCGCGGTCAGCCTCGTTCAGCGACAAGCCCATTGCTACGCGCATGAAAAACGCCTGCGGCAGTTCAATGCGCTGCTTGCGAACGTGCAAAAAGTAGCGGTCAAACAGCGTTTGCAGGCCGAGGTAGTCGAACTGCAGATCGCGCTCGGGTTTCAGGGCCGCGCCCAAGCGGGCTAAATCGAACTCTTGGAGTTTGGCATCGAGCAGCTCGTTTTTCACGCCCTTGGCGATGAATTCGGGGAAATAGCTGGCGTAGCGAACGGCCATGGCGGCGTGGTTGATTTCCTCGCCCAGCACTTCCTTGCGGATGGTGTGCAGCAGCAGGCGGGCGGTGGCGTAGCTGTAATCCGGGTCTTTTTCAATCAGCGTGCGGGCGGCCAGGATGGCGGCTTTATAGACTTCCTCAATCGGCACGCCGTCGTACAGGTTGCGCATGGTTTCCGAAACAATCGGCGCGGCTTTCACGTCGGCGCCGAGGTTGGCGCAGGAGGCTTCGATCAGCGCCTGCAAGTTGGCAATGTCCAGCGCGACGCGCTGGCCGCCATCGGTGACGTGCAGCAGCGGCGCGGCAGGGGCGGCTGGCACGGGCTGCTGGCGGGCGCGCTCCTGGCTGTGCTTTTCGCGGTAGAGCACGTAGGCGCGGGCGATTTCGTGGTGGCCGCCGCGCATCAGGCCGAGTTCAACCTGGTCTTGCACGTCTTCGATGTGGAAGGTGCCGCCCGCCGGGCGCGAGCGCACCAAGGCGCGCACGACGCCCTGGGTCAGCTCGTCCACCGTTTCGCGCACGCTGGCCGAGGCCGCGCCCTGGCTGCCGTGAACGGCCAAAAAGGCTTTCATCATGGCCACGGCGATCTTGCTGGGCTCGAACGCCACGATGGCGCCGTTGCGGCGGATGATCTGGTAGTGATTGAGCGGGTAGGTCGCAGCGTCTTCGCTGGGGGATGCAACGCCGGACGGCGCGGGCACGGCATGGGATGCTGTTGGCATGAGTGTTCCTCTTTCTTCTGTGGGTGGGGCGGCCGGCAGGGAGCTGGGTCAGCGCTGGTGCAGCGGGACGCTTCGCTCTTGCCGGGAACCAGTTCCTGGGTCGTCCCCGCTGGGGATGACATCGCCTGATCTTGGCCTTTAAACGCTATAGGTAGTGTTAAAGGCTAATGGAAGCGCTACCTGTAGTGTATCGCTGCCGGGCGTCGGTTTGGCTGGGCGGGGCATTTCGGACCCGTGTTTTGAAGTTTCCGCAGGCCCGATTATCGGCTTGAAAAGGCCGTCAGCTTGCGCGGCCTGCGGGTTTTGCCGTCAGAACAACGCATCAGCGTAACTTGCGACAGCTTTTTGCGTCAAATGCTGACAGGGCGCAAGGAAACAAAATTTTTCAATTTTGGCCGCTGTCTGACGGCTGTACGCGCCCGGCGGGCGTTTGGACTTGCGCCGGAAAATACCGCTCCGGCAGCGCCAGCGCGGCCTGCAGGCGGGGCCAGTCAAAGCCCGCGCCGGGGTCGCGCTTGCGTCCGGGGGCAATGTGCTCGTGCCCGGCGATGTGGGCAATCGGGTAGGCCGCCAGCAGCGTGGCGCACAGCGCGGCGAGGGTGTCGTACTGCGGCGCTTCAAACTCGCCGCCTTCGAGGCCTTCGAGTTCAATGCCGATGGCGTCATCGTTGCAGTTGCTGCGGCCCCGGTAGCTGGACTGGCCCGCGTGCCAGGCGCGCTCGTCGCAACTCACAAACTGCCACAGCGCGCCCGAGCGACTGATAAAAAAATGCGCCGACACCTGCAGATCGCGTATGCCCCGGAAATACGGGTGCGCGTCCCAATCGAGCTGGTTGGCAAACAGGCGCTGCACGTTGCCGTTGCCGAATTCTCCCGGCGG
>CAIYKK010000518.1 GCA_903926695.1 uncultured Burkholderiales bacterium | reverse complement strand
TGGGCGGAGATACGGGAACGGGTTTCCGTGCCGTGATGTTTTCCGTCACGCTGGGCGGTGTTTTTATCGTCAGTGCCTTGATTGGTATTTTAAACAATGCCATTGAAAATCAAATGGCGCGCCTGCGCAAAGGGCGCTCCCAGGTGCTTGAGTCCAACCATACGCTGGTGCTGGGCTGGTCTTCGCAGATTTTCACCATTCTCAATGAATTGATCATCGCCAATGAAAGCCAGACCAGTGGCTGCATTGTGGTGCTGGCTGATAAAGATAAAATGGAAATGGAAGATGAAATCCGCGAGCGGATTGGTAAAACCGGAAATACCCGTATCATTTGCCGAAGCGGCAATTCGTTCGATCCGACGGATATTGAAATTGTCAGCCCTCACACCGCAAAATCCATTATTGTCCTGCCGCCGGAAAATGACGATCCAGATATCAATGTGATCAAAACCGTGCTGGCCATCACCAATAATCCCCAGCGCCACGCCAACCCTTACCACATCATCACGCAGGTTCGTCATGCTACCAACGTGGGCATACTCAAGCTGGTGGGCGAAAAAGACAATGTTCAGGCCATGATGACGGGTGAACTGATTGCCCGTGTGGTTGCCCAAACCTCGCGTCAGTCGGGACTTTCGGCGGTTTACACCGAATTGATGGATTTTGACGGCGACGAAATTTATTTTAAAAGCGAACCCTCTCTCGTGGGGAAAACGTATGGCGACGCACTGCTCGCTTACGAAGATTCCAGCGTCATGGGTATCCGCAAAGTTGATGGGCAGATTATTCTGAATCCCCCAATGGATTTGCGCATTGAAAGTGCGGACAAAATTATCGCAATTTCTCAGGACGATGACACCATTCGCGTTTCCGGCCTGAGCGTTCTACCTGTGAATAAAACCTTGATTCACACCCGTGGAAAAACTTCGCCGTCCCAGCCTGAAAAATGCCTGATTCTGGGATGGAACCGCAGCGGCACGAACATTGTGCATGAACTCGAAAACTATGTCGCGCAGGGTTCACAAATCACGGTTGTGACGGAACTGGGCGATGTTGAAGATCAGGTCAATGCGCAAGGCGTGCTGAAGAACCAGACACTTCGCATCGAGTCCGGTCAAACCACTGACCGTGATTTGCTCAACAGGCTCAAAGTCACTGATTATGACCATGTGATCGTGCTGGCCGATAATACCGTCAATTCACAGGCGGCTGATGCCAAGACGCTGGTGACCTTGCTGCATTTACGCGATATGGCGCAAAAGGATGAAACGCCGTTTTCAATTGTCAGTGAAATGCTGGATTTGCGTAACCGCGAACTTGCCGAAGCCACCAGGGTGGATGACTTTATTGTCAGCGAGCATTTGATGAGCTTGATGATTTCTCAGGTCTCAGAAAATGCGGAACTGTTTGATGTGTTTGCCGATATTTTGTCGCCCGAAGGATCGGAAATTTACCTCAAGCCGGTGAGCGATTATGTGGAAACCGGCGTGCCTGTCAATTTCTACACCGTAGTTGAAGCGGCACGCCGGCATGGAGAAACTGCGATAGGTTATCGCCTTGTTTCCGAATCCCAGGAGATTGATAAATCTTACGGTGTTCACACCAATCCGAAAAAATCAGAAACCGTGGTTTTCAGTGCGAAAGACAAAATCATTGTGATTTCGGAGGACTGAGCCCGAGTCCGCACAGGTACGCATCCACGGTGCATTGGCCCACTTGGCGCAAGTCAAAGTTCAGTGGGTCCAGCAGCCAGTTTTGAATCAAGCCGTCAATCAGGGCGTGCAGGCCTTGCGCGGCAACGGAGGCGGGCAGGCGCAAAGGCTGACCCGCCTGCTGCGCCGCGATGGTCAGGTGCTGCTCGATGCGGGCTAAAAAACCGTTGCGCACCGCCAGATGGCGCAGGCGCACCGCCTGCAGTTCTTCCACATATTCCACCTTTTGCGTGGCCACTTCAAACACCCGCCGCGTCTGCGGGTCGTTCATGATTTGCTCCAAGGCGTTGAGCGTGCAGTGCCGGATTCGCTCCAGCGCACTGCAGCCTGATTCAGTGCCACTGTGAAACTGGGCTTCATCCGCCTCGAACGACGCTTCCATTGGCAGTGTTACCCGGTCCATCATGGCGTTGAACAGGTCCGCTTTGTCTTTGAAATGCCAATACACGGCGCCGCGCGTGGCCCCGGCGCGCAGGGCAATGTCCTGCAAACTGGTGCGCGAGACGCCTTGCAATTGAAACAGGCATTCGGCTGCGTCGAGCAGCTTGTGCCGCGTGGCAAGGGCTTCTTCTTTGGTGCGGCGGGCCATGCGTTGTCTCCTGAAGGGCATTTGCGGCTGTGAAATTTATACATTCACTAATGTATGTAAACTATAGCACCCGTCAAAACTCTTATTCTTTGTTTTTAGAAAAACTGAGGAACAGCATGCCCATGTCCCGTCTTTCCCCTTCTCGCCCGCCTGTCCCGCTCATCCGCTTTCAGCCGGTGCTGGCTATTGCCGTGCTGTCCTTGTTTCTGGCCGGGTGCGGCAAGGGCGATGCGCCCGCGCCCGGCGCGCCGGGTGCCGGTGGCCCGCCGCCTGCGCCGCAGGTCGGTGTGGTCACGGTCACGCCGGGCGATGTCGGGCTGGTGACGGAGTTGCCCGGCCGCCTCGAAGCCTCGCGCGTCGCGCAGGTCCGGGCGCGCGCCGCCGGTATTTTGCAAAAGCGCCTGTTCACCGAAGGCAGCGATGTCAAGGCGGGTCAGCCGCTGTTCACGATTGATTCAGCGCCTTATGCTGCCGCTGTCGCCAGCGCCAAAGCCGGGCAAGCCCGCGCCGAGGCCAATTTAGCCCAGGCCAGCGCGCTGGCCGAGCGCTACCAGCCGCTGGTCGAAGCCAATGCGATTAGCAAACAGGAATACGCCAACGCCGTGGCCGCACAAAAGCAGGCCGCCGCCGATGTCGCCGTGGCCAAGGCCAATGTGCAGACGGCCAGCATCACGCTGGCTTACGCGTCGGTAACGGCGCCGATTTCCGGCCGTATCGGCCGCTCGCTGGTGACGGAGGGGGCGCTGGTCGGGCAGGGCGAAGCGACGCAACTGGCCGTCATTCAGCAGGTGAATCCGATGTATGTCAACTTCACCCAGTCGGCGTCGGACGTGATGAAGCTGCGCGCCGCGATGGCGGGTGGCCAGCTCAAGCGCGCCAGCGGCGTGGACGC
>CAIYKK010000517.1 GCA_903926695.1 uncultured Burkholderiales bacterium | reverse complement strand
TGACCGGCGGCACCTGCCAGGCCACCAGCAGCAGCAACGTCGCGCAGACCTCCGCGCAGCGCGTCATGCTGACCTCCAACGGCGCGGGCGTTGGCAAACCATTTCAGTGGACCGACCTGAGCACCGCGCAGCGCACCAGCCTCATGGACACCAGCGCCGAAGGCGACCTGCGCCTGCGCTACCTGCGGGGCGACCGCAGCGACGAGGTCACGGCGGCAGGCACCGGCTCGCTGCGCGCGCGCACCGGCGTTCTGGGCGACGTCATCGACTCCAGCCCGACCTGGGTGGGCGCGCCCGCGCTGCCCTACACCGGCACCTGGAAAGACGCGCTGTACGCCAGCAGCACGGCGCCGGAGAGCAGCGGCCAGCAGTACAGCGCCTACCAAAGCGCCCGGAAAACCCGGCTGAACGTGGTCTATGCAGGCGCCAACGACGGGTTTTTGCACGGTTTTCGCAGCGGCTATTACGGCACCGATGGCCTGTTCGCCAGCGACACCAGCAAACCCAACGATGGCAAGGAAGTGCTGGCCTACCTGCCCGCCGCCCTGCTCAGCCTGATCCACTCCAAAACCACGCTCGGCGTGGACTTCAGCGCGCCCCAGTACGCCCACAGCCTGTATGCCAACGCCACGCCCGGCACGGGCGACCTGTATTATTCCGGCGCCTGGCACACCTGGCTGGTCAGCGGCATAGGCGCGGGGGGCAATGTGGACGGCCCGGTCAGCGGCGCCACGGCCACGGCCAACGGCGTGCTTTTTGCGCTCGACGTGAGCGACCCCAGCACCTTTACCGAAGCCAATGCGGCCTCGCTGGTCAAAGGCGAATGGACTTCAAGCTCCCTGAGCTGCGCCAACAGCACCAATTGCGGCACCAGCCTGGGCAGCACCTACGGCACGCCCCTCATCCGGCGCCTGCACAACGGCAAATGGGCCGTGCTGTTCGGCAACGGCCTGAACAGCGCCAGCGGCACGGCGGGCCTGTACATCATGCTCATCGACCCGGCGGACGGCAGCATCAGCTTTCGGTTTATCGACACCGGCTACGGCCCGAGCAAAGACCCCGCCGGAAAAAGCGCCAAAAACGGCATCGCCTACGTGACCTCAGCCGATCTGGACAACGACCACATCACCGACTATGCCTATGCGGGCGACGTGTTTGGCAACGTCTGGCGGTTTGATTTGACCAGCGCCAGCCCGGCGTCATGGACGGCGGGCGCGGCACCGATGTTTTCCACCCCCGCAGGCCAGCCGATCACCACCCGAGTGACCGTCTCGTCAGTCGTCGGCATCGGGCTGTACGGCCAGCCCGGCGTGATGGTGAGTTTTGGCACAGGCCAGCAGTTTCCCCAAACGCTTGTCAACGCCACGCAATACGCCACCGGGGCGCAGGCGCTTTATGGCCTCTGGGACTGGGACATGACCGGCTGGAACGCCAAAACCACGCCCGCCTCGGCCTATGCCGCCCTGAGCGCGCCGCAAACCGTGAGCACCGCCGCGCTGCAGGCCCAGAGCGTTACCGGCACCAAAGCGGGCAAAGGCGTGATTTCCGACTACCGCACCGTCAGCGCCACCAAGGTGTGCTGGAAAGGCTCGGCCAGTTGCGGCAGCAATCCGGCCGCCAACACCCGACTGGGCTGGACCCTGCCGCTGCCCACCGGCACCGAGCAGGTGATTTTCAACCCGACGGTGGCCTACGGCATTTTTCTGGTCAACACCAGCATTCCGGCGGTGACCCAGCCGCTGACCTGCGAAACGCGGCCCGCCGCAGGCTACACCATGGCCGTCGCGCTGGAGAGCGGCGGTGCGACCAAAACGTCGGTGTTTGCCGATGCGGGTGGCACGTTTACCACCACCTCCGGGTTGCTGCTCAGCGGTATCGGCCTGAGCGCCACCGGCACCCCGTCCATCGTCATGGCGCGCAACCGCCCCTATCTGGTGCAGCAGACCACCGCTGGCAAGCCGGTGATTTCAAGAATCAACCCAGTCGCCAACGCCAAAGGCAGCCGCGTCACCTGGGTCAAATTAAGGTAAAACTGATGAAGACTTCTTTTATGCCCGCCGGGCGCGTCCGTTCTGCTGGCGGCTTCACGCTGATCGAGTTGATGATTGTGGTGGCCGTCATCGGCATTCTGGTGGCCATCGCCTACCCGTCTTACGCCCAATACGGCCAGAAAGCGCGGCGCGTGGACGCCAAAACGGCGCTGCTCGATCTGGGGTCACGGCAGGAACGCTTTTTCAGCATGAACAACACCTACACCAAAACGCCCTCGGATCTGGGCTACGGCGGCGCTTTTCCCCTCGATGTGCTGTCGGGAAGCACGGCTTATTACAGGCTCGATGTCACGGCGGCGACGGCCACGGGTTTTAGCGCCACGGCCACGCCCGTCAATGCCCAGCTGTCAGACAAATGCGGCACCTACACGCTCACCCAGCTAGGCACGCAGACGGTGAGCGGCACGCTTTCCGCCGCAGAGTGCTGGTAGCGGGCGAGATGCGGGCGCTCAGTTGGCGGCTCTGGCCGCGAGCGTCTCGCGGTACAGCGCCATGTACTGGCTGGCGGCGGCGGCCCACGAAAAATTCTGCGCCATGCCACGCTGCATGAGCTGACGCCACTGGGCGCTGTCGCGGTAAGCGTTCACCGCCCGGCTCAGCGCATCGCCCAAAGCGTCGGATGTGGCCGGGCCGAAGACAAAGCCGGTGGCCTGATCCTCGTGCAGCGCGGCGCCGCTGGCATCGACCACGGTGTCGGCCAGGCCGCCGACGTGGCGCACCACCGGCACCGTGCCGTAGCGGAGCGCATAAAGCTGGGTCAGCCCGCACGGCTCAAAGCGCGAAGGCACCAGCAGCGCATCAGCCCCCGCCATGATGCGGTGGGCGAGCTTTTCGTCATACACCAGCCGCACAGACACGCGGCCCGGATGCGCGGCGGCAGCGGCGGCAAAAGCCACTTCCAGCGCCGGGTCGCCGTTGCCTTGAACCGCCAGTTGCGCGCCGCCTTCGGGATAACCTTCGAGCAGGCGCGGCAAGGCGGCCAGCACCAAATCCAGCCCCTTTTGCGGCGTCAGGCGGCTGACGACGCCGAACAGCGGCGCGCCCGCGTCCAGATTGAGGCCCAGCTCGCGCTGCAGCGCCGCCTTGCAGAGCGCCTTGCCGTCCAGCGCGTTGGCTGAATACGGCGCGGCGATCAAGGCGTCGCTGGCCGGGTTCCAGACTGCGCCATCGACGCCGTTCAAAATGCCCGAAATCTGCGCCCGGCGACTGCGAATTACGCCGTCCAGGCCGCAGCCGAACTGCTCGGTGGTGATTTCCTCGGCGTAGGTGGGGCTGACCGTGGTGATGCGCTGAGCGTATTTCAGCCCCGCTTTCATGAACGACAGCTGGCCGTGAAACTCCAGCCCGCCGGGCACCAACAGCCGCGCAGGCAAGCCCAGCAGAGGGAAGTCGGCCTGATCAAACAAGCCTTGATAAGCCAGGTTGTGAATGGTGAACACCGTGGCGGCGCTCGGGCCAGGGTGGCTGACGGCGTAGGCGCAGGCCATCGCCGCGTGCCAGTCGTGCAGGTGCAGCACGTCGGGCGTCCAGTGGCTGTCCAGCTCGCCAGCGGCCAGATGCGCCGCGACCCAGCCCAGCAGGGCAAAACGCTGCAGGTTGTCGGGCCATTCGTGGCCCTGCGGCGTCAAATAAGGATTGCCGGGCCGCCGGTACAGATAAGGCGCATCGACCACGTAAGCGGGAACTTTGTTGTGTGCCAGCCGCCCCAGCTTGAGCGTGACCCGGCCCGCGCCAAACATCGCGCCCAGTTCGCACACAACCTTTTGCCGCTCCACGCCTTGCAGGATGGCGGGCAGGCCGGGCAGCACCAGCCGCACGTCCGCGCCCTGCGCGCGCAAGGCTTCGGGCAGCGCGCCGACCACATCGGCCAGGCCGCCGGTTTTGACCAGCGGGAAAATCTCGGCAGCGGCGTGCAGGACTTTCATTCGGCCAGCTTTGCGAGCATGGAGGCCGTCACCAGCGTGATGCCCTTGGGGCTGCGGTGAAAGCGCTGTGCGTCGAGTTCGGCGTCTTCGCCAATCACCATGCCGTCGGGAATGACGCAGCCCCGATCCACCACGACACGGTTCAGCCGGGCGCCGCGCCCGACCTGAACGTCGGGCAGCAGCACCGACCAGTTGACCTGCGCATACGAGTGAATCCGCACGCTGGAAAACAGCACCGAGCGAAACACCTGGCCCGAGACGATGCAGCCGCCCGAGACCGTCGATTCAATCGCCATGCCGCGCCTGTCGTCCTGGTTATGCACAAACTTGGCGGGCGGCAGTTGCGCCTGGTGCGTCCAGATCGGCCAGCGCTTGTCGTACAGATTGAGTTCCGGGGCGGTGGCGGTCAGGTCGATGTTGGCGTCCCAATAGGCGTCAATGGTGCCCACGTCGCGCCAGTACGGCTCGGCCATCGGCACGCAGCTCAGCGTGAACGGATGCGCGGCCACCTCGCCGTTGCGCACCGCGTGGGGAATGATGTCTTTGCCAAAATCGTGGCTCGATTCGGGATCGGCCATGTCGCGCGCCAGCTCTTTGTAAAGATATTTGGCGTTGAAAATGTAAATGCCCATGCTCGCCAGCGACACATTCTCGCGCCCCGGCAGGACGGGCGGATCGGTCGGCTTTTCGATGAAATTGGTCACCATGCTGCTTTCGTCCACGGCCATCACGCCAAAGGCGCTGGCTTCCTGGCGCGGCACTTCGATGCAGGCGACCGTGCAGTCGCGCCCCTTGGCGACGTGGTCGGCCAGCATCAAGGCGTAGTTCATTTTGTAAATGTGATCGCCCGCGAGCACGACGATGTAATCGGCGCCGTAGCTTTCCAGAATGTCGTGGTTTTGGTACACCGCATCGGCGGTGCCGCGATACCAGCTTTCGTTGTCGTTGCGCTGCTGGGCGGGCAGCAGATCGACAAACTCGTTCATTTCGGTTTTTAAAAACGCCCAGCCGCGCTGCAGGTGGCGCAGCAGGCTGTGCGATTTGTACTGCGTGATCACGCCGATGCGGCGGATGCCCGAGTTCAGGCAGTTGGACAGAGCGAAATCGACGATGCGGAATTTGCCGCCGAAATACACCGCCGGTTTGGCCCGGCTGTCGGTCAGGTTCATCAGGCGGCTGCCGCGCCCGCCAGCGAGCACCAAGGCAACGGTGCGTTTAGGTAAATCAAGGCTTTGTGCGAGGTCGTTGGGTGTCATTTTTTTCCCTGAAATCTAGTGGTTGCAAAGGCGCCGCTATCTTAATCGCCGACGCTGGCAGCATGCGAAAATCAGCGGGTTTTGTCGGATGGTCCGTTTTTTGCTGCTGTCCACCTCTTTTTGCCGCACCCAAAGGACTTGCCTGTGAACTCCAGCCTGCCGATTGCCAAACACGCCCTGGCCGCCCAAATTGAAGAGCATCTGCTCAGCACCGTCGGCGTCGCCTCCGAAGACGCTTCGCCCACCGACCTGATGCAGGCCGTCGCCCAGGTGGCGCGCCAGCAGCTCTCGCAGCGCTGGGTCGAAACGCAGGCGTACCAGCGCGCCGACAAAGCGCGCCGCGTGGTCTATTTGTCGATGGAGTTTTTAATGGGCCGCACGCTGTCGAACGCGCTGGCGGCGCTGGGCCTGACCGGCGGCGCGGCCCAAGGGCTGCTGCAACACGCCCAAACGCTCGAAGACGTGGCCGGGCGCGAGCCCGACGCGGCGCTGGGCAACGGCGGGCTGGGGCGGCTGGCGGCGTGTTTTCTGGACTCGATGGCGACGCTCGGGCTGCCCTCGTTTGGCTACGGCATTCGCTACGAATACGGCATGTTCAAACAAGCCATTCAAAAAGGCGCGCAGGTCGAATACCCCGATTCATGGCTGGAAGACGGCACGCCGTGGGAGTTTCCCCGCGCAGGGATCAGCTACCCGGTGCGTTTTGGCGGCTGGGTCGAGCATGTCGATGGCCTGGCCATCTGGCGCCACGCGGGTGAAGTCGGGGCCAAGGCTTACGACATGGTCGTGCCCGGCCACGGCACCACGCTGGTCAGCACGCTGCGGCTGTGGAAAGCCGTCGCGCCCGCGCACATCGACCTGAGCGCCTTCAACACCGGCGACTACGCCCGCGCCGCCAACACCAAAAACGAGTTTGAAAACATCTCCTGGGTGCTCTACCCGAACGACAGCACGCCCGCCGGGCGCGAGCTGCGGCTGAAACAGGAATATTTTTTCGTCGCCGCGTCGATTCAGGATCTGGTGAAACGCCACCTCGACGAACACCCGACGCTGGACAACCTCGCCGACAAGGTTGCGATTCACCTGAACGACACGCACCCGGCCATCGCCGTGGCCGAACTGATGCGCCTGCTGGTCGACGAGCACCAGATGGGCTGGGATGCGGCGTGGAACGTCACGCAACACACCTTCGCCTACACCAACCACACCCTGCTGCCCGAGGCCCTGGAAAAGT
>CAIYKK010000516.1 GCA_903926695.1 uncultured Burkholderiales bacterium | reverse complement strand
CGAGCCCAGGGTGAAAGCGAGCAGCGCGCCGACCGAGCCCAACACGATGCGCATGTTGCCCAGCACCAGGTTGTCGGCCACCCGCGAGGCAAAGCCGGTCATGTGCGAGGTGTACATGCTGACGACCAGAAAGCCGCCCGCATTGATCGCTCCGGCATTAAAAGCCAGCACAGCGCCGAGTAGGCTGTTGATGGAGGCCGTCCGGTGCTGGCCGGTCAGGTGGCGCAGACGCCGCATCGGGCCGCCTTACCAGCCGACAAACAGGCGGCCAGGATTCAAAACGCCCGCCGGGTCGAACTGCTTTTTTAATTCGCGCTGAATGCGCCGCTGCACCGGTGCCAGCGGGGACAACACGGCCACGTCCTGCGCCGTGCCCATCGCTGCGCGCCTGAACAGCGTGGCGTGACCGCCCGCTTTTTGCGCTGCCGCCCGCAGGTGCGCCGCCGCAGACGCGGGTGCCCAGAGCCAGCGCAGGGCACCGTGCCATTCGATCAATTGCGCATTCGGCAGGGCCAGCGCGGGCGCGGTTTGTGCCACGCTCAAGCGCCACAGGCAGTCTTCAGGCGAGGGCGGCTGCAGGAAAAACGGCAGCGTCTGCTCGCGGCAGGCGGCCCAGTCGGCGCTGGCCTGGGCGTTGTCCATGCGAACAGCCTCGCCGCCCAAGGCCTGCACGTCGTCCACCATGCGCGGGCAGGCCGCTTCGACCGCCGCCACCGCGCCGCGCAGGCGCACAAACAGCAGGTCTTGCGCCGGGCTGGCCGTGGTGTCATGCACCCAACAACTGGCGTTGAGTGGCAGCGGCTGGCCGCCCCAACGGTTGAGCAGATCCAGCGCTTTTTGCTGCGGCAGGCGGCATTGCAAAGTGACCTCGGCGGGCGCGACTGGCAGCACTTTTAAGGAAACTTCCAGCAGCACGCCCAGCGTGCCCAGCGCGCCCGCCATCAGGCGCGACACGTCGTAACCGGCGACGTTTTTCATCACCTGCCCGCCGAAAGTCAAACATTCGCCCTGGCCGTTGAGCAGCTTGACGCCGAGCAGATAGTCGCGCACCGCGCCCACGCTGGCGCGCGCCGGGCCGCTCAAGCCGCTGGCGACCATGCCGCCCACGGTCGCGTGCGGGCCGAAATGCGGCGGCTCGAACGCCAGACATTGGCCTTGGGCGGCGAGCAGGCTTTCGAGTTCGGCCAGCGGCGTGCCAGCGCGCACGGTGACGACCAGCTCGCTCGGCTCGTAGCTGATGACGCCCGCAAAAGGCGTCATGTCGAGAATGTCGCCCTGCAGCGACTGGCCGTAAAAATCTTTGCTGCCCCCGCCGCGAAGGCGCAAAGGGGTGGCGGCGGCAGCGGCAGCGCGGATGCGGGCCGCCAGCGAATCGATGAAATCTGTGTCTGAAAGCATGGCCCGCATGGTACGCCGTAGCAGGCGCCGGGCGGTTTGATTTTTTTGAATGCGGCGTGTTCGGTTTTTGATCGGCTGTTTTGCCTGAATGACTGCCGCTATCCGGTTTCGACGCTGCGCTAAACTGCCAGCGCCTTGAACTTTTGGACTGCTGACCCTTGATGGCTGATAACTATGACGACTATTCCCGCGATCAGCTTTTGCGCCTGCTGCGCGAGCGCGACCGCAACCATGCTCCACGGTTGGGCCTGGTGTGGGAGCGCGACGCGATTGACCATGAGGTAGCGGTCAACCAGGATTTTGTGGCGCTGGACTGGGACGCGGCGCTTTCATGCGGCGATGGCCCGCAGCACAACCTGATCATTGAGGGCGACAACTTCGACGCTTTGCGCGCCCTGCGCATGACGCACGCGGGACGGGTGAAGTGCATTTACATCGACCCGCCCTACAACACCGGCAACCGCGACTTCATCTACAACGACCGCTTCATCGACAAGGACGACAGCTACCGCCATTCCAAATGGCTGGAGTTCATGTTCCGGCGGCTGGAATTGGCCAAAGAATTGCTGACCGAAGACGGCGTCATTTTTGTGTCGATTGACGACAACGAGGTGTTTCATCTCGGGCTGCTGATGCAGCAGATATTTGGTGAAGCCAACTTCATCGCCAATGTGATTTGGCAAAAGGTTTTTTCGCCGAAAGGAACAGCGCAGCATTTTTCAGACGATCACGAATACATCATCTGCTATGCGCTCAATAAAAGCGTATGGCGGCCCAACCCAATGCCGCGCTCAGTAGCACAAGACAAAGCCTATAAAAACTCCGACAACGACCCACGCGGTCTTTGGACATCGGGTGATCTGTCTGCGCGTAACTTTTACAGCAAGGGAACCTACCCGATTACCTGTCCATCGGGGCGTGTTGTTGCAGGGCCACCGCCTGGTAATTACTGGAGGTTTTCCGAAGAAAGATTTCTGGAACTTGATCGCGACAACCGTATTTGGTGGGGAAAAAGTGGCGATAACATCCCGCGTTTTAAGCGTTTCCTATCTGACGTGCAAAAAGGCGTTGTGCCGCAAACCCTCTGGAAGTACGAAGAGGTCGGTCACACGCAGGATGCAAAAAAGGAAATTCACGAAATTTTGAAATTCGAGAAGTCGGAAGACGTTTTTTCAACACCCAAGCCCGTTGCCCTCATGGAACGCATCATGCGCATTGCCACCAACCCCGGCGACATCGTTCTGGATTTTTTTGCCGGATCGGGAACCACGGCGCAGGCCGTGCTGAACCTGAACAAGGAAGACAACGGCCATCGAAAGTTCATCCTCGTCTCCAGCACCGAAGCCACAGCGGATGCGCCCGGCAAAAACCTGTGCCGCGATGTGTGCGCCGAACGCGTGCGCCGTGTGGTCAACGGCTACGACGACAAAAAAGGGCAAGCCGTTGCCGCGCTGGGCGGCGGTTTTGCCTACCTGCGCTGCCGCCGCATTCCGGCGGCTACGGTGTTTCGCAGCATCCAGCACGCGCAAATCTGGACTGCGCTGCAACTGATTCACGAACTGGCGCTGTCGCCCTATCAATCGGCGCTGCCAATGCAAACGGCACAGGGCCAGCGGGGGTTGGTCATTTACCTGCCAAAAATCAGCGACGCGGCGCTGGACGCGCTGCAAACGACGATTCAAGCCGTGGCGCAGGCCGTGGTCTATTCATGGCAACCGGCCTTGCTGGCGCAGCGATTCACCGACCCACGCCTGTCCTTTGAGGCGATTCCGGCATTTCTGGTCAACCGTTTTGGCGCACGCTCTGGCGCCAAGGGAGGCCAGCCATGAGCGCACCGTCACCGAAGGGCTACCAGCGCGAAGCGGTGAACAACGCGCTGGAGATTTTCCGTTACGCCGAAAACCAGTTGCGCCAGGCGCCGGACGCGTCCAGTCACGCGGCGGCAACCGCCTTCAATGGCTGCCTGCTGCTGGAAGCGCCCACCGGCTCGGGCAAGACGCTGATGGCGGGACTGATCGCCGAGGCTGTTGCCGCGCCCGACCGCGACAGCAACGCGCAAATCGTCTGGTTCTGGTTCACGCCTTTTGCCGGGCTGGTCGAGCAGGCCAGGGGCGCCATCAAATCCACCTTTGTCGGCTTGCGAGTGCGCGACTTGCAAAGTGACCGCAAGGCGCAGGGCACCAAGAGCGGCGATGTGTTCGTGACGACCTGGGCGTCGGTGGCTGCGTCGAACGCCGCCACGCGCAAGGTGCGCAGCGGGGGCGAATCGGCGCTGTCGCTCGATGCGTTGATTCAAGCCTTGCGCGCCGATGGCTTTCGCATTGGCGTGCTGGTCGATGAGGCGCACCACGGCTTTGCGCGGGCCACCGAGGCCGTGCGCTTTTACCGTGAAACGCTCAGGCCGGAATTCACGCTGATGATTACCGCCACGCCGGACGATCAGGATGTGGAAAAGTTCAAGAAGGCCACTGGCATCGGTCATTTGCATCGCACCTGCGTGAGTCGCCAGGAGGCGGTGGACGCCGGGCTGATCAAAGACGGCATCAAGTCGATTGCCTATCTGGCAGCGGACGATCAAAAAGAGCTGGTCGATTTTGCCGCCACGGCGCTGCTTGACGGCTGGAGCATGCACAACGCCATCAAGCAGCAACTGCAGGCCGCTGGCATCAACTTGGTGCCGCTCATGCTGGTGCAGGTGGCCAATAGCGCCAACGCCATCAAGGAGGCCAGAGAACGCCTGGCCGCCTTGGGCGTGCCGGAATCGAAAGTGGCCTGGTATGAAGCCAGCGACCCAAACGACGATTTGCTGTCCGTGGCGATTGACGAGCAAAAGGAAGTGCTGATTTTCAAGGTGGCGGTGGCACTGGGTTTTGATGCGCCGCGTGCCTTCACACTGGTGTCGATGCGCGGGGCCAAAGACACGGACTTTGGCATTCAGGTGGTCGGGCGCATCCTGCGCGTGCATGGCCGCCTGCAAGGGCCGACGCTGGAAAAGACGCTGCCCGAGCTGCTGCGCTGTGGTTATGTGTTTTTAGCCGATGCGTCGAATCAAAGCGGGCTGGTCCACGCGGGCGAGAAAATCAACGCAATTCAAAGCGAGTTGTCCCAAGTCTGCCCGTTCACGATGGTGGTGAAGGTCGCCGGGTGCAGCGAAATTCAAGTCACCGAAAATGGGCAGACGCAATTGGTCACTGTGCCGTATTCGCCGCCGGTCTGGCCTGCGCCGCCAGTAGTTGCAGAGGCCGAAACCGGGGACTGTGGCGGTGTGGCGGCGGTCAAAGTTGCACCGGCCTGGCAGGAAACAGGAATCTTGACGAATCTGGTGCTGACGCCACCGCCTTCAGCGCCCACATCAGCAACATCGGTCACTTTGCCGGGCGGCATGGCGGCGCCTCGTCCTGGCCCGATCAGCTCGGGGCACAAACGCCATGCCCTTCGCGATGGCGTGCAGCGGGTTTACCAGTCGGAGCGACTGCCCCTGACCACTGCAGAATTGTTGACATCCATTGCGGCGCATATCGCCATTGACGACAAGGTATTCAATGCCGGTTTTCGCCAGTCAGTGAAGGTGACGCGGCAGACGGTTGACCTGTTTGTCAGTGACAGCGAAGCCGCGTTGTCGTCGATACAGGCCCGGTTGTCGGACCCGGAAATGGCGCGGCGGGCGCAAAACGTGCTGTTTGATGCAGCCTATCTGGACCCGCGCGACCTGCATGAGGCCTTGCTGGCCCGGCTTAAAACCGAATACAGCCACCGGGGCATCGACAGCGGCGACGCGGACCTGGAGCGCGCCCTGAACCGCATCATGGCGACTTACCCACGGCTGATTCGGACAGCGGCGCGCACCTGTCTGGCCAAGTTCAAGGAAGTGTTTGACGCCGCGCCCTTGCCCGATTTCGTGGAACTGCCCGCTGGCGCGAAAAAGTCGCGCCTCAACATCTATGGCGTCATGCCGCAAGACCTGAACGGGCCGGAGCGCACGTTTGCCGACCTGCTGGATGCCGACACTTCGGGCACGGTCGAATACTGGTTCCGCAACGAGCCGCGTAAACCGTGGTCGATTGGGATCGTGATGCCCAGCGGCGACCGCTACTTTCCTGATTTTGCTATCAAGGTCACGGGGCGAACGGCAGGCGGCGGTCTGCTGCTGGTGGAAACCAAGGGCAACCACATCTTGAACGGCGACGATACCTTGGACAAAATTCAGGCTGAACACAAGCTGTACCGCATTCCGCTGATGCTGGCGCAAGACGCAGGCGGTCGATTCATGACGGTCAGGTATTTCGCTAACACCGGGCGTAATGAGGAAGATCAGATTTTCAGGGTTGAGAATCTGGCCGGGTATTGATAGGGAAGTACGAACGCAATCGCTCAGTTTTTGACCCCTGGGCGACCCTAGAAGCCGGAGTGGCAGCATTCGAGCCGGGTTTCACTCTGGAGCGCGAGCAGTCGCCCCAGCAGGGTCGCGCCGAGATCGCGGCATGATTCTGCTGGCCAGCCGGTAGCGCGAAATTGTTACCTTCTCATATATCTTCTCAAAATGAAGGATTTTTGAGAGGATTCTTTGTGGATTGAGAAGATAACTCTGGTTTTGAGAAGATAACCCT
>CAIYKK010000515.1 GCA_903926695.1 uncultured Burkholderiales bacterium | reverse complement strand
TTATGAATGAGGTCAGCCTGATTTTCGGGCTGGTCGGCTTGGTCCTGTGGGTGGCATCCCTGTTGAGCTACTCGCAGCAGGACGCGGCCTGGTCCACGTCCGGCAGCCCCGAGGTTCTCACCGGGACGCAGGTCATGGCGCTGAACTGGTTCGGCCATCTGGGCGCCTGGCTGGCCGATGCGAGTTATTTTTTACTCGGTTTTTCGGTCTGGTGGGCGGTGGCTGCAGCCTTTCAGGTTTGGCTGATCGGACTGGTGCGCCAGTTTATGGGCGAGCCGCCTGCATCCGATGTTTCCCCGCGTGCGCGCCGCATCCGGTTCTGGCTCGGCTTGGTCCTGCTGCTGCTGGCCAGCGCGGTGCTGGAATGGTCGCGCCTGTACCGTTTTGAAGCCCTGCTGCCCGGCCACGCGGGCGGCGTCATCGGCTATATGTTCGGCAGCTTGAGCGTCAAGCTGCTGGGTTTTGCCGGTTCTGGTCTGGTGTTTATCGTGCTGGGCGTGATGGCGGTGGCCCATGTTTTTAATTTCTCCTGGGCGCGTGTGGCGGTGGCGTTCGGGACGCGCATTGACGGCTTGATCACCTTGCGCCGCGAAAAGCGCGAACTCGCTCAAGATTTGAAGATGGGCCAGCAGGCAGCCCGCCAGCGCGAAGAAATCCTGATCGACGAGCGCCTCGACAGCGAGCAGCACCATCAGCCCATCATCATCAAATCCCCTGTCGTCGAGTTGTTCAAAAGCATGCGCCCGGCCAAGGCGCAGGCTCAAGCCCAGACTCAAGCCCAGTCAGGCGCTCAGGCCAGCCCCGCACCGCAGGTGCCAGTGCCCGCGTCTGCGCCCAAAACTGCAGTTGCGCCCGCGCCCGCGTCTGCAGCCGCGCCCGTGCCAGCGCCCAAAACTGCGGTCGCCGCGCCGCGCCCGCCGCGTCTGGACGCCATGCTGCCGCAGGTCAGCCTGCTTGATCCGCCGCCGCTGGCCCACGAAGGCGTGGCGCTGGAAACGCTGGAAATGACCTCGCGGCTGATCGAAAAAAAACTCAAGGATTTCGGCGTCGAAGTGCGTGTGGTGGCCGCCGCGCCGGGGCCGGTCATCACGCGCTACGAAATCGAGCCTGCCACCGGCGTAAAAGGCTCGCAGGTCGTCACGCTGGCCAAAGACCTCGCCCGCGCCCTGAGCCTGATTTCCATCCGGGTGATTGAAACCATTCCCGGCAAAAATTTCATGGCGCTGGAGTTGCCCAACGCCAAGCGCCAGTCCATCCGCCTGAGCGAAATCCTCGGCTCGCAGGCCTACGGCGATGCCACGTCGCTGCTGACCATCGGGCTGGGCAAAGACATTGCCGGTCACGCCATCGTCGCCGATCTGGCCAAAATGCCGCACTGTCTGGTGGCGGGCACCACAGGTTCGGGCAAATCGGTGGGCATCAACGCCATGATTTTGAGTCTGCTGTTCAAGGCCGACCCGCGCGATGTGCGCCTGCTGCTGATCGACCCCAAGATGCTCGAAATGAGCGTTTATGAAGGCATTCCGCACCTGCTCGCGCCCGTCGTCACCGACATGAAACAGGCCGCGCACGGCCTGAACTGGTGCGTCGCCGAAATGGAAAAGCGCTACAAACTCATGAGCAAGCTGGGCGTGCGCAATCTGGCCGGTTACAACGCCAAAATCGACGAAGCCACCGGGCGCGAAGCGTTCATTTACAACCCGTTCAGCCTCACGCCCGAAGCGCCCGAGCCGCTGGAGCGCCTGCCTTACATCGTCGTCGTGATTGACGAGCTGGCCGACTTGATGATGGTGGTGGGCAAAAAAATCGAAGAGCTGATTGCCCGGCTGGCGCAAAAGGCCCGCGCCGCTGGCATTCATCTGGTGCTGGCGACCCAGCGCCCCAGCGTCGATGTGATCACCGGCTTGATCAAGGCCAACATTCCGACGCGCCTGTCGTTTCAGGTCAGCAGCAAGATTGACAGTCGCACCATCCTCGACCAGATGGGCGCTGAAGCGCTGCTGGGCATGGGCGACATGCTTTACATGCCCAGCGGCACGGGTTTTCCGATCCGCGTGCATGGCGCGTTTGTCAGCGACGAAGAAGTTCACCGCGTCGTAGCCTACTTGAAAGCGCAAGCGGGCGAGCCCAACTATATTGAAGGCGTGCTCGAAGGCGGCACGGTCGATGGCGGCGCGTCCGGTACGGAAGCTGGCGCCAGCGGCGAAAAAGACCCGATGTACGACCAGGCCGTCGAAGTTGTTCTTAAAAACCGCCGCGCCAGCATCTCGCTGGTGCAGCGCCACCTCAAAATCGGCTACAACCGCGCCGCCCGTCTGGTCGAAGAAATGGAAAACGCCGGTCTGGTCAGCGCCATGAGTGGCAGCGGCCAGCGTGAAATTCTGGTGCCCGCACGGGCGGAGTGAACTTGATGAAAAATTTTTTTGCGATGGCATTGATAGCCGCAGCGGCGCAGGGCGCATGGGCCGAGGGTCTGGAAAACCTCGAAGCGTTTGTCAAAACCGTCAGTTCGGGCCGGGCAAACTTCACCCAGGTGGTGACAGCGCCCGCCCGCGAAGGCCAGAGCGCCCGCAGCAAAACCTCCAGCGGCACGTTTGAATTTTCCCGCCCGAACCGGTTCAGCTTTGTGTACAAAAAGCCGTTTGAGCAAACCATCGTCGCCGACGGCCAAACGCTGTGGCTTTATGACGTGGACTTGAACCAGGTCACCGCCCGCAAGCAGTCCGCCGTGCTGGGCAGCACGCCCGCCGCGCTGATCGCCGCCGCGCCCGATTTGCGCGCCTTGCAGGTGAACTTCACGCTGGCCAACGCGCCCGACAAAGACGGCCTGCAGTGGGTGACGGCCACGCCCAAAAGCAAAGAGGGCCAGTTGCAGTCCGTGCGCATCGGTTTTCGTGCGGGCGACAAACCGGCAGGTTCTGGCGAACTGGCAGCGCTGGAGATTTTTGACGGCTTTGGCCAGCGCTCGCTGCTGAGTTTCAGCAAGTTCGAGGTCAACCCGAATCTGCCCGGCAACGCTTTTGACTTCAAGCTGCCCAAGGGTGCGGACGTGATCCGGCAATAACCTGCGGCGCACGCGGGCGGCGCGGCGCACGGCGCTTCAGACTACGCGGCGCACTTTCCTTATGACAACTTTTTCCCATTCCCCGCTGGCCGAGCGCCTGCGCCCGCGCAACTTGGGCGAGGTCATCGGCCAGCAGCATTTGCTGGGCGAGGGCATGCCGCTGCGCATCGCGTTTGAGTCCGGCCAGCCGCACAGCTGCATTCTCTGGGGGCCGCCCGGCGTGGGCAAAACCACCATCGCCCGGCTGATGGCGAGCAGTTTTGACGCGCATTTCATCACCATTTCAGCCGTGCTGGGCGGCGTGAAAGACATCCGCGAAGCGGTCGAGCAGGCGGGCGTCTGGCAAGGGCAGGACGGGCGGCGCACGATTGTCTTTGTCGATGAAGTGCATCGTTTCAACAAGAGTCAGCAGGATGCGTTTTTGCCGCATGTCGAAAGCGGCCTGTTCACCTTCA
>CAIYKK010000514.1 GCA_903926695.1 uncultured Burkholderiales bacterium | reverse complement strand
GATCTAATCAGTGGATTTAATAAATTCTCAAGGGCTACAAGAGCCGGTCTCAAATACGCATCGGCATCACCACATATTTGAAGGTGGCGTTGTCGGGAATGGTGAACAAGGCGGAACTGTTGCCGTCAGACAGTTCCAGTGTGACCATGTCCTGGCTCATGTTGGCCAGGGCATCAATCAGGTAGGTGACGTTGAAGCCGATTTCAATCGACGGACCGTCGTAGTCGATGTCGAGCTCGTCCATCGCCTCTTCCTGCTCGGCGTTGTTCGAGGCCACGCGCAGCGTACCCGGCTCGATGTTCAGGCGCACGCCCTTGAACTTTTCGCTGGTCAGAATGGCGGTGCGCTGCAGGCTGCGCAGCAGCGGCTCGCGGCCCAGCGTGATGATATTTTTGTGGTTGCGCGGAATCACGCGGTTGTAGTCGGGGAACTTGCCTTCGACCAGCTTGGTGACGAACTCCATGCCGTCAAAGCTGAACTGAGCCTGGTTGCCAGCAAAGCGCATTTCAATCGCGCCTTCCTTGTCGCTGAGCAGGCGCTGCATTTCCAGCACGGTTTTGCGCGGCAGAATGACCTCCTGCTTGGGTACTTCCACATCCAGCATGGCCGACGAAAAGGCCAGCCGGTGCCCGTCAGTCGCCACGAGGCTGAGCTGCTTGCCTTCGGCGACAAACAAAATGCCGTTCAGGTAGTAGCGAATGTCATGCACGGCCATTGCAAACGACACCTGGTTCAGCAACTCTTTCAGCACCTTTTGCGGCACCGAAAACGTCGGGCCAAAGCTGGCCGCTTCCTGCACCAGCGGAAAGTCTTCGGCGGGCAGCGTCTGCAGCGTGAAGCGGCTCTTGCCGCCTTTCAAAATCAGCTTGTTCTGCGCCGATTCGAGCGACACCGTCTGGTCGCTGGGCATCGAGCGCAGGATGTCGATCAGCTTGCGCGCGCCGACGGTGGTGGAGAAGTCGCCTTCGTCACCGTCGAGTTCGGCGCTGGTGCGGATCTGGATTTCCAGGTCACTGGTGGTCAGTTGCAGCTGGGCGCCAGTTTTGCGGATCAGCACATTGGCCAGAATCGGCAGCGTGTGGCGGCGCTCCACAATGCCCGCGACCGATTGCAGGACGGCTAAAAACTTGTCTTGGGTGGCTTTGAGAACGATCATATTTTCCTCTTGTCTTTAACGCTTCAATTCAAATCAGGCCGGGTAAAAAAACCGGCTGATTGCTGTGGATATCTTGGTGTTTTTCCTTGCCATTCAAGTAGTTATTCTGTGGATAACTCTGTGGACAAAGCCCGCTGTGGCGGCCTGCGCCAGCAATTGCGGGGCTCCATTGTCATCTGCTTCCTCTGGACAAGTCAGGCAATGGAAAAACTTATCCTGTCTTGCCGCCGCCTGCGTTGGGAGCCGCTGAAAAATCCGGTTGCACTTCATCTCAGCCCTTAAGCGTTTGCTCCAGCACATGCAATTGCTGGTTAAGTTCGGCCAGCAGCTTGCGCTCGGCGACGATTTTGCGCACCGCGTGCAGCACTGTGGTGTGGTCGCGCCCGCCGAACAGCTCGCCGATCTCGGGCAGGCTTTTTTGTGTCAGCTCCTTGGCGAGGTACATGGCGATCTGGCGCGGGCGCACGATGCTGGCCGGGCGCTTTTTTGAATACATGTCGGCGACCTTGATTTTGTAAAAATCGGCGACGGTTTTCTGGATGTTTTCCACCGAAATCTGCCGGTTCTGGATCGAGAGCAGGTCGCGCAGCGAGTCGCGCGCCAGCTGGATCGACAAATCTTTGTGGTTAAAACGCGAATAGGCGAGCATTTTGCGCAGCGCGCCTTCGAGCTCGCGCACGTTGGAGCGCACGTTTTTGGCGACAAAAAACGCCACGTCTTCGGGCAGGATGGCGCCCTCGGCGTCGGCCTTGCG
>CAIYKK010000513.1 GCA_903926695.1 uncultured Burkholderiales bacterium | reverse complement strand
GGCAGGCGCGGGACATGCGCCGCTTCGCCGGGGCGCGCCGGTTTGTGTTCCACAAAGCGCTGGATTTGCAACAAAAAATCTACGCGGCTGAAAAGAAACAATTGAGTTTTGCCCAGCTGTGCAAACACTTCGTTGCATGGAAGCAGGAATTTGCGTGGCGTAAAGAAGCGCCTTCGCAAGCCCTGCAGCAGTCGTTCAAAGACCTGGATAAAGCCTGGCAAAACTTCTTTGCCCAACGCGCCGCCTTTCCGAAGTTCAAGAAAAAAGGTCGGTGCGAGAGTTTTCGCTTTCCCCAAGGCTTCAAGATTGACCAGCTCAACAGCCGCATCAAGTTGCCCAAACTGGGCTGGATTCGATATCGCAACAGCCGGGACATTCTGGGCACGGCCAAAAACATCACCGTCAGCCAGTCGGGCAGCAAGTGGTTTGCCAGCATTCAAACCGAGCGCGAAGTGGAAATGCCTGTACCAATGGCTACCAGTGCCATCGGCATTGATGTGGGAATTGCCCGGTTTGCCGCCATGAGCGATGGCAATTTCATTAAACCGCTGAACAACTTCAAAAAGCACGAAAAGCGCTTGGCGAAATACCAGCGGCGCAATGAACATTTTGGCGCAGGGATACCGCGTTGCAGCCTGTGGAGAGGACGGCTCTGGCCTGGCGCGCAAGCGAAAGACGAAACCAGCCTCAGCGAAGCAGGAACCCACCGAAGCGACTTCAATCAGCGCAATGCTGGTTGAAGCGCTGTGGGAATCCCCTTCCTTTAGGGAGGGGAGGATGTCAAAATGATGGGCCGCTGGACTCGACGCCGGGCAACATCCGTTCGATGCCGGGCGGGTTCAAGACCGAAAAAACCAATTCTGACCATACATTAAAATGTAAAGATGGTGTGCCACACTGTCATGAAACTCAAATAGCTAGCAGCACTGATTTATTCAGTAAAAATTTTTTGAAAGTCTATTGAATGAATGAAAAAAAAAATACCAGTGAAATTTTATTCATGGACGCACATACTGCCAACAAAGCCGCCGAAAAAGAAAGCGCCAGTGAAATTCTTTTTATAGAGTCAGACGCCGATCAAAGACTTTCTCCAAAAATAAGGCCAAACGAAGCAATTTTTATCGGCGCCCATGCTGATGACATCGAGATAGGCGCGTGGAGCGCCGCCTATAAATTGATCGCCAGCAAATGGAAAGTTTTTTTCATTGTGATGACCACTGATTCCGGCGCCTGCGAGAGGCTGTCCGAGGCGGTGGATGCCGCAAAACTACTGAGCAAGGATATCGAGGTCTTCTTTTTAAAAGAAACGGATGGCCTGCTTTCTTGCAACAGGCAAACCGTTTCAAAATTAAGATCGCTGATTTCCAGCCAGAAAATCAACGCCAGGGTTGTTTTCTGCCACTCCAAGGCCGACTCGCACAATGACCACCGCGCTGTCAATGAAATCGCAATTTCAGCGTTCAGGGAGTCGGTGATCATCGAATATCCGGTGATCAATTCGCTGATAAAGTCAGATTTCAAGCCGAATATTTTTTCATCGGTGACTGAAGAGATCATGAAATCGCAAAATCTGGCGCTGAGCCGGCATAAATCGCAGACCAGCAGGATTTCTACGGACAAAATATACAAATACCGGGAAGAGTCGAGCCAGCTGGGAAAAAAGATATACGTCGATAAATTCAAGGCGACGCTGCAGGCGGGCTACAGCGAAAACCAGCTTGCCTTACTGATGGATGCGATTGACGACATACCAACGCACAAGCTGCTGGGTCGTATTATCAGGGACGGGCTGGTGGCTATCAGCGGTGGCACCATTTTCAGGAAAAACCGCACCATCGACCATTCGATAACTTCCTGCGGAAAATCGGTGTCCAGCCTGCTGCGCGCCCATATGCAGATTATTGTGGGCATGAAGGAAGTGATCGAGGTGCCCGCCTCCGATCCGAATGTTCACGAGTTCGCCGAGGAAAGCTCGATTCTGATCATTGACGGGGCGATTTCCAATTCATTCGCCAGAGAATATTACGATCATTTTGTCGGGCTAAATTATAAAATTGACTACGAAATTCCGAACTATCAGAATCAATGTGTTGTCGATTTGTCGCTAAAAATACCGAAAAAAATCTACCCAAAATACGGGGTGGATGATTTCGGCAGAAAAAAAATAATCGAGGATATCGGCATCCTGACTTTCATGAAAAATCCGATGAATACGGATAAATGGCTGATCGGCTGCATGGGCGTGCATGCCATTGGCACCATGGGGTGTTTTCGGGCCTTGATGGAGGACAGTTTGGCCTCGCTGATATCTTCCAGGCTGGATGAGGCGCTGGCTGCCGGTAAATCGGGGATTCAGGTTCTGGTGGGTTACACGCCGGACGGCGCGCCCAGATTCCTGTCCCGGAGCTGGAGAAAAATATGATTATCAACCAGCAAGGTTGAAACCAAAGTGGCCCCCGCATCGTCTTCAATTATTTCCAAATTGTGAACTGATTCGCCCACGGTGCTTTTGCGCGGCAGATTTTGGCAAACTTTGCCTAAAATCGGTTGCGTCATCACCCAGCGAAGAAATTTCCCCGATGAAAATGACTGTTTTGTGCGCCGGTTTAAGTGCGCCCCATGCCGGATGGGCGGCCATTGATGAGCTGGCGTTTATTCTGGCGAGATGTTTTGATGCCGAGCTGCTGTCTTCGCCTGAGCTGGCCGCGCCCTGGCTGCGGCGCATAGCCGGGCGCACCAAACCCCGGTTTGCGCCCCTCGCGTCAGCGGGCGGAGATGTGCTGATCGTGGTGGCACGCGGGCCGGGCGACCTGGCGATGGCTGCGGCCATCAAGGACGTGCGGCGCAAGTTCACACGCATCCACGCCTTTGTGACCGACTCCTATTTCCAGGCCGGTTTTGTCGATGAAACGGCGCTTTACGACAGCATCACGGTGACGGCGCACGAAGACATGGCCTATCCGGCGGAGCGTTTTGGCATCCCGGTCCATCAGCTCTACCAGGGAAGCGACTGCCTGCGGTGGGCGCCGCGCCAAAACTTTGCCCGAGAAATCGACATCATGGCCTTTGGCCGCACGCCGCCTAGCTATCAGGCGTGTTTCAGCCGCCGTTTTCACGCGCCCGATTCTCCGTTTTTGTATTTGCATTCACCGCTGGGCAACCTGGGCGGTGCCAGCGTGCATCTGGAGCGCGGCATGCTGTTCAAGCTGCTGCACCGCACGCGCATTTCACTGGCTTACCACCTGCTGGTCGAGCCGCAGGGCAACCGGCCCAAATCCATGATGGTCACCAGCCGCTGGCTGGAATCGCTGCTGTCGGGCTGCATCGTCGCCGGTCGCCGCCCGGTGTCGCGAATGGCCGACGAGATGCTCAACTGGGAAGGCGTCACCGTGGAGTTGCCCGATGCGCCAGAAGACGCCGCCGACAGGCTCAGCGATCTCCTGAAAAACAATCAGGCGCTGGGCCAGCAACGCCAGCGCAATATTGAGCGGACCCTTGCGCAGCACGACTGGCGCTACCGCATTGCGCGCATGTGTGTGCTGTTTGACCTGCCCCCGCCCGCAGCCCTGCAAACGGAGCTGGCGCAATTGCAGGCGCTGGCGCACAACTGGCGCCCGTGACTGCCAGCTCAACGCAGCACACGCTTGAACGGCGAGCGGGCGGGCGTTGAAATCAGGCGGCCCGTCTGCGCATCCGGTCCCGGCTCAGGCGGCCGGTTTTTGATGCTCTCTCCCCAGCCCAGCAATAGAAATAGCAGCGGTTCGGTTTGCGCCCCCATATAAACCGTGGTGAAGGCGATAAAACACATCAAATACACCCCGGAGAACGTAAAGCCCAGCGGGGCCGTTCCCGCTGGCGCTTTCAAGCCAAACCGGATCTGCGAAAAAATCGCGTAAAGAAACATCACGATAAACACGGCGGGCGCTAAAACGCCGTGCTGCAGGGCCATCAGGAAAAAAGCGTTGTCCACCGACTCCATGCCGCGTATTTTGGGAACCGTGGTCAAACCCCAGCCCGACCAGACTTTCTCCAGCAAAAAAGCCTGGTAACGCTCGATCATCTCCTTGCGGTAAACCATCGTCTGCGCCTCGCCCGACAAAACGGCGCCTTCAGCCGGGGTGATGTAGGCATCGAGCGCCATTTTGCCGATAACACCTGCGACCAGAAAACCTGCGGCCAGCAGCCACAGGGCGCGTTTTCTATTGCGGCAATTGCCCACGGCGACAAGCGCTGCGGCGGCAATGCCGCCAATCCACGGACCACGCGAGATTGTCATCAGCGCCATGAGCACCAGCACAGCCGATATTTGCATATGAAAAGGCACGGGGATTATTTTTGACCAGCGCTGAATCCGCCCGAGCAGGCCGCTCTGAACCTGATTCCATTCCCCCGTCCAGCATAACCAGCGGTGCAGCCGATATACCGCCGTGATCATGATGCAGGCCAGAATAGGGTGTTCAAAAGTGCCCGCCGTGCGCGCCAGACCCCAGCGGATGGACAAACCGCTGAAGGCATCGGGAAACAGCGGCGAGAGAATTTTAAAAATCGGGCTGACCCAGAATTTCGCCTCGTATAAAAACAAAGGAAAGAAAATCAGGAAGATCAGCACAAAGGCTTTGCTGGTGGCGATGTCCATGCGCCGGTTTGAAATGACATAACGCCCGAGCAGGTAAGTGCCCGCCACGCAGGTGATCAGGTAGGCGGCGTAGTTTTGCGCATCTGAATAACCTCGGCTGAGAAAATCAGCCACCACCCGGATTACCATGTACAGCAGCATCAGCACTTCCATCGGCCCGATCTTGATCTTGGCTCGGTAGTCGCGCGCCAATATAAACATCAAAGGAATAATCGCCGCCTGCATGGTGGTGCGCAGCGGAATACCAGGAATGTGCGCTGAAAAGGCAAAGGGAATCGACAGATACAGGGGAATCCACCCCTTCAGGAAGGCGCCTTCAAACCCATGCCGTTTGAGCATCCACATGACCAGCGGCCCCGCGCAGAAAAGGATGTAAGCGGTCATGCCTCGGTTGAAGTCGTCAATATCCGGTGTCGAAGGCGTTGGCAGTCGTTGCCGGGATGGTAGCCCAAGCCTGCAGGCGAGCCGAATTTGAGGGCTTCACGCCTGAGTTCACACTTCTGTCACTCATGCAGGCGTCAGGCTGAAGACACTAGGCCCATGAACGGCACCCACTTCATCGCCAAAGTGATCACGACTTGCATCGCAGGATGGATGCTGCTGCTGCTGGGCTGCACCGCGCCGCCCGTCGCTCCGGCGGCTGTCGCGAACAGCCAAAGCGCCAGCATCACCTTCAAGCCCACCGAAAAAAGCAGTGTTGCCGCGTTGATGTCAAAAGAGGATCTGGCCCTGCTGGAAGAATCCGCCAATCCGGTTTACCGCATCGGCAGCGGCGATATTGTGCGGGTCGATGTGTTCGGTCGGCCCGAGGTCAGCGGCAAACACATTGTGGGGCCGGACGGCAACATCACCGTGCCCATCGCCGGGGATTTGACCGTGGGCGAGCGCACACGCGAGGAAGCGCGCAGCTTGCTCGACGAGCGCTTGCGCCTGTACTTCACCCATCCCTCCGTCACGCTGGCGGTGGAAGAGTACACGTCGAATCAGGTGACCGTGCTCGGGCGGGTCGAGCATGCCGGGATGCAAAAATTCCCCCATCCCCCGACGCTGGCCGAAGTGCTGGCGGGCGCGGGTGCCATGCCTATTCTGGACAAGCAGGCGACGCTGACGCGCTGCGCCATCATGCGTGGCCGCGAAAAGCTGATCTGGGTTGACCTGAAGGCGCTGCTCAACGGCGACCCGGCCTACAACCTGCGCATGAAAAAAGGCGACATCGTGTTTATCCCGGACTCCTCGGACACGGCGGTTTATGTGCTCGGGCAGGTTCCCAAACCCGGCTCCTACCGGCTCACGCCGCGCATGACGGTGCTCGACGCCATCGCGCAAGCCGGTGGCCCGAACGAAGATGCGCAACCGCAGGAAATCGCGGTGTACCGGGCCGGTGCGCAAAAGGTCGAGATCATCGCCTTTGCCGACGTGATCAATCCGGCGCGCAGGGCCAACTATGCGCTCGAAGATGGCGACGTGATTTTAATCCCTCGCAGCAATCTGGCCGATTTCGGCTACTTCATGCGCCAGATCTCGCCCGGTCTGTCGGTGCTCAATTTCGGCCTGACGCTCAAAGCATCGACCAACTAAGACGGCAAAGGCACCCTCATGACCGACAACAGCACGGCCAGCAGCGCCGCACAAGCGCCCGAAGCGCCCGAACCGCCCGCCTGCCCCGTGGCCGTTTCGGTCATCGTGATCGGGCGCAACGAGGGCGAGCGCCTGCGCCGCTGCCTGGCGTCCGTCCAGAACGCCGACTGGTCCGACCTGACGCACGACATCATTTATGTCGATTCAGGCTCGACCGACGACAGCCTTGCGCTGGCGCGGCAGGCCGGTGCTACCTGCCTCGCCCTGAAGGACGAATCGCCCTGTGCGGCCAAGGCGCGCAATCTGGGCTGGCGCCATGCGCAGGGCGAGTTCATCCTGTTTCTGGACGGCGACACGCGGCTCGCGTCCGGCTTTGTGCGCAGCGCTCTGGAGTCGCTGAAGGATGACACGCTGTGCGCGGCATGGGGCCATCGCCGCGAGTCGAACCCCGGCCAGTCGATCTACACCAAGGTTCTCGATCTCGACTGGGTTTACCCCGTTGGCCCGGCGCTTTATTTTGGCGGCGATGTGCTGGTGCGCCGGTGCGCGCTGGTTCAGGTGGATGGATTCGACCCTTCGCTCAAGGCTGGCGAGGAGCCTGAACTGTGCGCCCGGCTGCGCCGCCACGACTGGCGCATCGAGCAT
>CAIYKK010000512.1 GCA_903926695.1 uncultured Burkholderiales bacterium | reverse complement strand
GCCCCGCAAGGTCTCACAAAGTCGCATTAGCGAATAAACTGACCCCCATTCTAAAAGGCCGACAAATGCCCCTCAAAGACCTCCCCCCTGATGCTCGCCCGCGTGAAAAGCTACAGGCACGCGGCCCCGGCGCCCTGAGCGACGTCGAGTTGCTGGCGCTGTTGCTGCGCACCGGCATTCCGGGCAAAAACGCCCTGCAGATGGGCCAGGAGCTGCTCGATAACTTCGGCGGCGTGGCCGGGCTGCTGCACACCGGCCACGAATCCCTGAAAAGCGTCAAAGGCCTCGGCCCGGCCAAGCGCGCCGAAATCGTCGCCGTGCTGGAGCTGGCGCGCCGGGCGCTCGCCTCGGAGCTGAAAGAAAAAGCCCTGTTCACCACGCCGCAGGCCGTGCGCGATTATTTGCAATTGCAGCTTGGCGGGCGTCCGCACGAGATTTTTGCCGTGCTGTTTCTTGATAGCCAGAACCGGCTGATTGCGCTCGAAGAGATGTTTCGCGGCACGCTGACGCAAACCAGCGTGTATCCGCGTGAAGTCGTTATTCGGGCGCTGGCGCTGAACGCCGCCAGCGTGGTGCTGGCGCACAACCACCCCAGCGGTGCCGCCGAGCCGTCCCGCGCCGACGAGCTGCTCACGCACACGCTCAAAACCACGCTGGCGCTGGTCGATGTGCGCGTGCTCGATCATTTTGTGGTGACGAGTACCCAGGCGCGCTCAATGGCCGAGATGGGACTGATTTAAATACTTGGAATCCACCCGCCATGCACGCGCCCGCCCCTCCCCGCTCCGACAGCCTGCTGATCCGCGATTTAAAAGACCTCAAGCTGGTGCGCCGCGAACTGCAGGCCAGAGCCGCGCAGGAAGCCGCGCATGAACAAGCCCGGCTGGCCGCGCTGGCCGCCGTGCGGGCGGAAAAAGAGTTGTTTGTCCGCGCTGTTGGGCCGGTGATGGCGCTGCCGCTCAAACACCACGGCAGCCACCGGGCGAACCTGCAGCGCCCGCAGCCCGCGCCGGTCGCCGCACAACAGCAACTCGACGATGCTGCCGTGATGCGCGAAGCCCTGTCCGACGACTTTGACGTGGAAACGCTGCTGCACACCGACGAAGCCCTGAGCTTTCGCCGCCCCGGCATCGGCCTGGACGTGGTGCGCAAACTGCGCCGGGGCAACTGGAGCATCCAGCGCCAGCTCGACCTGCACGGCTTTCGCCGCGAGGGTGCCCGCGACGCGCTGGGCGCTTTTATCCGCGAAGCGAACAAGGCGGGCGTGCGCTGCGTGCGCGTGGTGCATGGCAAGGGGCTGAGTTCGCCCGGCAAAGTGCCGGTGCTCAAAGGCCGGGTGCAAAGCTGGCTGATTCAAAAGCAGGAAGTGCTGGCCTTTGTGCAGGCTAGGCCCGCCGAGGGCGGCGCGGGGGCGCTGGTGGTGTTGCTGGCGCAGGGGTGAAGCGGCCCCGCCTGCTTATTCGCCCCGATTCCGCATCCAGTCAGCGGTTTTAAAAAAGCTGTCGTTCAGCCGGGCGCGCAGCTCTTCGGGCAGTTCGGTTTCGCCCATCGCCTGATTCATGCAGGCCAGCCACTGGTCGCGCTCGATGATGCCGATGGAAAACGGCATGTGGCGCATTTTCAGGCGCGGGTGGCCGAAGCGCTCTTGGTAATAATCCGGCCCGCCCAGCCAGCCGCACAAAAACCAGAACAGCTTCTGGCGCGCATCGTCGAGCGTGCAGATCGG
>CAIYKK010000511.1 GCA_903926695.1 uncultured Burkholderiales bacterium | reverse complement strand
CGGCATGGACATCAACCCGTTCGCTGTGGACATTGCCAAGGTGACCATGATGCTGGCGCACAAACTCAGCATTGACGAGCTGCATATCAACGAGAACGCGCTGCCGCTGGACAACCTCGATGGCAATTTTCTCGCAGGGGATTCGCTGATCAATGCGGACGGTTCGCGCGCGCCGTGGCTTAAGGCCGATGTGATCATTGGCAATCCGCCGTTTCTTGGCGCCAAGCTGCTCAAACCCGCCTACGGTGCCGGTTACGTGGAAAAAGTGCGCGCCGCCTACCCCGAAGTGCCGGGCATGGCCGACTTTTGCGTGTATTGGTTCCGGCGCGCCCATGACGAACTGAAGCCCTGCACAGCGGCTGACCCGCTGGCCGGCCGGGCCGGTCTGGTCGGCACGCAGAACGTGCGCAACAACGCCTCACGGGTCGGCGGTCTCGATTACATCGCCGCGACGGGGACTGTCGTCAATGCCGTGGACAACCAGCCCTGGTCGGGCGAGGCCAATGTGCATGTCTCTATCGCTAATTGGGTCAAGACCCAGGACAGCAAGCTGCTGCCCAAGATGCGGCAACTTTGGTTCAAGGCCAAACCGGCCATCGGTGGAGAAAAGCGGCACCGGGGTGCTGGCCCGGCCTCGAAGCACTACGCGCTGGACATGCGCGAGGTCAGCGGCATCAGCGCCAGCCTGTCCGACCAAACGGACGTGACGCTCGCGGCGCGGCTCTCAGTCAACGCCAATCATTGCTACACGGGCCAATATCCGCGCTACAACGAAGGCTTTGTGCTGAACATGGCTGAAGGAAAAGCCATGCTCGCGGCTGATCCGAAAAACAGCGACGTGGTGCGCTTGTTTGCGGGAGGCGACGAGCTGCTGGTGGGCGGCAAGGCTGTGCGCTACGTCATCGACTTCCAGCTCCGCTCTGTGGTCGAGGCCCAAGCCTACAAGAAGCCCTTTGCGCGAATTCGCACTCGGGTGCTTCCCTACATTGAGGCGCTGGCGCGCAAAGAAAAAGAGGCCACCGGCAAAAGCGCTGGGCAGGATCAGGGCTGGCTCAACACATGGTGGCAGCACTTTCGCCCCCGCGCCGAGCTGATTGGGAAGATTGAACAGTCTGAGCGTTTCCTTGCCTGCTCGCGCGTGACCAAGCGGCCTTTGTTTATGTTTGTGTCTTCCAAGGTCCGGCCCAGCGATGCGCTGACGTGTTTTACGCTGGCGGATGACTATAGCTTTGGCATCCTTCAAGCTGCGCCGCATATGCAATGGTTCATTGCCAAGAGTTCCAAACTGACCGAACGGCTTCGGTACACGCCGGAGTCTGTGTTTCACACGTTTCCCTGGCCGCAAGCACCCACAAAGGAGCAGATCGAAGCGGTTGCCGCCGCCGGTGTTGCGTTGAGGCAGCTTCGGGCAAAGTCTATTCAAAGTGCAGGTGGCGGCTTACGGGCGCTTTACCGAACTATCGAATTGCCCGGCAAGAACCCGCTCAAGGACGCGCATGATGCGCTCGACGCTGCTGTGCTGGCTGCCTACGACTTCTCGCCGCGCAAGGACATCCTGCAGCAACTGCTGGAGCTGAATACGGCTGTTGCCGCAAACATCGCGGCAGGCCAAGCCGTCACGGGTCCGGGCATTCCGGCCTCGTACAAGAGCGTCAAAAAGTTAATCACCAAGGATTGCCTGGGCATTTGATCTGCCGCACCGTCAACGCCGCTTGGCCGATGGCTCTGGTGGCTGCAGCCGAAACAGCAAAGTTCATGCGTTCACAATAGCAGCGCATGAGCACTTCCCCCGCCCCCATCCTGCGCCTGACCGACATCCGCCGCAGCTACAACCTCGGCACCGAGGTTGAAACCGAGGTGCTGCACGGCATTTCCCTGAGCCTGCAGAGCGCCGAGTTTGTCGCGCTCAAGGGGCCGTCGGGCTCGGGCAAAAGCACGCTGCTCAACATCATCGGTCTGCTGGAGCGGCCCACGTCCGGCACGCTGGAAATCGCCGGTCAAGCCACCCAGTCACTCGACGACGCCGGGCTGACGCGGCTGCGCGGCGCCACCATCGGCTTTGTGTTCCAGTTTCACCACCTGCTGCCCGCCTTCACCGCACTGGAAAACGTGCTGATGCCGTCCATCATCGCGCACGGCACGGCCACGCTGGAGGCCGAAGCCAATGCCAGAGAACTGCTGGCCCGCGTCGGCCTGAAAGGCGCCGAATACAAGCGCCCCGGCGAACTGTCCGGCGGCATGCAGCAGCGCGTGGCGATTGCGCGGGCGCTGTCGCTCAAGCCGCGCCTGATTCTGGCCGACGAGCCGACCGGCAACCTCGACACCGTTTCCGCCGACGAGGTGTTCGGCCTGCTGCGCGAGTTCAACCGCGACCACGGCAGCGCCTGCCTGATCGTCACCCACGACCCGCGCCTGGCGGCGCGCTGCGACCGGGTGATTGAGCTGGTCGATGGGCGGCTGGTGGATGTCAATGCCGCGCCCGAGCCTGCGGCAGGCTTCAGGCGGGAAGGCCGGGCGGCTTAAGCGGCCAGACGGCTTTCAATGGCGGCTTTGGTGTCGCTCAGTTCTTGGGGCAGGTGGTAAGCGAGCTGCTCGAACAGTTCGGCGTGCAGTGCCAGTTCTTTAACCCAAGCGTCCTTGTCGATGCTGGTGACGCTCTCGAACTGCTCGGCGCTGAAGTCCAGGCCGTTCCAGTTCAAATCGCCGTAGCTTGGGCTGACGCCGATCAGGTTTTCTTGGCCTTGACCTGCTTTGCCTTCGATGCGCTCAATCATCCAGGCCAGCACGCGCATGTTTTCGCCGTAGCCGGGCCAGGTGAACTTGCCGTCAGCGCCCTTGCGGAACCAGTTGGTCGTGTAGATTTTTGGCAGCGTGGCGCCGGAAGCGGCCAGTTTTTCGCCCAGGTTGAGCCAGTGCTGGAAGTAGTCGCTCATGTTGTAGCCCATGAACGGCAGCATGGCGAACGGGTCGCGGCGCACCACACCAGCCTGGCCGGTAGCGGCGGCGGTGGTTTCAGAGCCCATCGTGGCGGCCATGTACACGCCTTCGGTCCAGTTGCGCGCTTCGGTCACCAGCGGCACGGTCGTCGAGCGGCGGCCACCGAAGATGAAGGCGTCAATCGCCACGCCAGCGGGGTTGTTCCACTCGGGGTCGAGCGCCGGGTTGTTGGTTGCGGCGACGGTGAAGCGCGAGTTGGGGTGCGCAGCTTTCGCGCCGGTTTGCTTGGCGATTTCAGGTGTCCAGTCATTGCCTTGCCAGTCGATCAGGTGATCTGGCAGGCTGCCGCTGTCTTTTTCCATGCCTTCCCACCACACATCGCCGTCGTCGGTCAGCGCGACGTTGGTGAAAATCGTGTTGCCGCGCACGCTCAACATGCAGTTCGGGTTGGTCACCATGTTGGTGCCCGGTGCCACGCCAAAATAACCGGCTTCGGGGTTGATGGCGTACATCTTGCCGTCAGCATTGGGTTTAATCCAGGCGATATCGTCGCCGATGGTGGTCACGCTCCAGCCGTCAAAACCGGCGGGCGGCACCAGCATGGAGAAGTTGGTCTTGCCGCAAGCCGATGGGAAGGCCGCTGCAACGTGGTATTTTTTGCCTTGTGGAGTGGTCACGCCCAGAATCAGCATGTGCTCGGCGAGCCAGCCTTCGTCGCGGCCCATGTTGGAAGCGATGCGCAGCGCAAAGCACTTCTTGCCCAGCAGCGCATTGCCGCCGTAGCCGGAGCCGTAGGACCAGATTTCGCGCGTTTCTGGGTAATGCACGATGTATTTGGTCTTGTTGCAAGGCCATTTCACATCCTGCTGGCCTTCAGCCAAAGGCGCGCCAACGGTGTGGACGCAAGGCACAAAGTCGCCATCGGTGCCCAGCACGTCAAACACGGCTTGGCCCATGCGGGTCATGATTTTCATGTTGACGGCGACATACGGGCTGTCAGACAGTTCGATGCCGATGTGGGCAATCGGCGAACCCAGCGGTCCCATGCTGAACGGCACGACGTACATCGTGCGGCCCTTCATGCAGCCGTCAAACAGCGGCTGGAGCGTGGCGCGCATGTCGGCGGGCTCCATCCAGTTGTTGGTCGGGCCGGCGTTTTCTTTCAGGGCCGAGCAGATGTAGGTGCGGTCTTCAACGCGGGCCACGTCGCTGGGGTCGGAGCAGGCCAGAAAGCTGTTCGGGCGCTTTTCTTCGTTGAGTTTTTTGAAGGTTCCGGCATCGACCAGTTGCTGGCACAGGCGCTGATATTCAGCGTCGCTGCCGTCGCACCAATAGACGCTGTCGGGCTTGCACAGGGCAACCATGTCGGCAACCCAGGCGACGAGCCGGGCGTTTTTGACGTAAGCGGGGGTGTTGAGCGTGAGCCCTTGCATGGCGGGATAGTTCATCAAAAAACTCCAAGGTTAAAAAACATGATTTCGGGAAATGCCGGGCCGCTACAGTTTTGAAGGCACTGTGACGGGGGAACATTTTTCAAAATGAGGCTTGCGGCCGTTTCAATTCAAACCGTCTGGCCGCCGGGTGCGGTGCCAGCGCTGTGGCAGGCATACTTCTTTAAAAAAACTGCCTGCCGTGCTTTTCATGCTTTTGCATGTTGGCCGGAAGGGCACATTTTAAGAAGTTAGCCCGGATTTGACTTCAAACTTACGGCCAAAAGTTATGCAAAATTTGCATAGGGTTATGTGTTTATTTTCCTTTGAGATCGGCCTGTCATG
>CAIYKK010000510.1 GCA_903926695.1 uncultured Burkholderiales bacterium | reverse complement strand
GCACATGGACGAGCGGCTGGCGGTCATAGCCGCCCGCGAGCGCGCCTTGGCTGAAACCAAAATCGACACCGGCGAGCGCCTGCCGTGGTTTTGCAGCGGCTGCCCGCACAACACCAGCACCCGCGTGCCCGAAGGCTCGCGCGCGGTGGCGGGCATTGGCTGCCACTACATGGCGACCTGGATGGACCGCAGCACTTCGACTTTCACGCAGATGGGTGGCGAGGGCGTGCCTTGGGTCGGCCAGTCGCCTTTTACGACCGAGGCGCATATTTTTGCCAATCTGGGCGACGGCACTTACTTTCACAGCGGGCTGCTGGCGATTCGCCAGAGCATTGCCAGCGGCGTGAACATCACGTACAAAATCCTCTACAACGACGCGGTGGCGATGACCGGCGGCCAGCCGGTCGGCGAGCGCCCCGAAGGCCATTCGGTGGCGCAAATCGCGCACAGCCTGCAGGCCGAGGGCGTAACCCGGCTGGTCGTCGTCACCGACGAGCCGGAGAAATACCACGGCCGCACGCACCGCCAGGCGCCCGCCAGCTTGGCACGCACCGGGCACACAGAGCTGCTCAACGAGCTGCCGCCGGGCGTGACCGTGCATCACCGTGACGAACTGGATGCGCTGCAGCGCGAATTCCGTGAAGTCAAGGGCACGACAGCCATCATTTATGACCAGACCTGCGCGACTGAAAAACGCCGCCGCCGCAAACGCGGCACGATGGTCGATCCGGCCAGGCGCGTTGTCATCAACGAGCTGGTCTGCGAGGGCTGCGGCGACTGTTCGGTGCAGTCCAACTGCCTGTCCGTCGAGCCGCTGGAAACCGAGTTTGGCCGCAAGCGCCAGATCAACCAGAACAGCTGCAACAAGGATTATTCCTGCGTGAACGGCTTTTGCCCGAGCTTTGTAACGGTCGAAGGCGGCCAGCTGAAAAAGCCGAAAACAGAGAAACAAGGCGATTTGACCAGCCTGCCACCGATTCCCGAGCCGGTGCTGCCGGTGGCGAAAAACGCCTGGGGCATTGTGGTGGGCGGCGTTGGCGGCACGGGCGTGATCACGATTGGCCAGCTGCTGGGCATGGCGGCGCACCTCGAAGGCAAGGGCGTGGTCACGCAGGACGCGGGCGGGCTGGCGCAAAAAGGCGGCGCGACTTGGAGCCATATCCAGATTGCGAACCGGCCTGAAGCGATTTACACCACCAAAGTCGATACCGCCAAAGCCGATCTCATCATCGGCTGCGACCCGATTGTCACGGCGAGCGCGGCCACGCTGGCGACGATGCAGCCGGGCCGCACTTTTGTCGCGATGAACTCGCACGGCGCGCCGACGGCGGCGTTTGTGAGTCAGCCCGGCTGGCAGTTTCCGGGCGGTAATTGCGACAGCGCGGTGCGCACGGCGGTTGGCAACGACGCGCTGGCCAGTTTTGACGCCGAACAGGTCGCCGTGCAACTGCTGGGCGACTCGATCTACACCAACCCGCTGCTGCTGGGTTTTGCCTGGCAAAAGGGCCGGGTGCCGCTGTCGCATGCGGCGTTGACGCGGGCGATTGAACTCAACGGCGTGCAGGTCGAAAATAACCGCGCCGCGTTTGAATGGGGACGGCGCTGCGCGCATGATTTAAAGGCGGTGCAGGCGCTGTTTCAGACGGCGCAGGTGATCCAGCTGGTGAAAAAACCGTCGCTGGTCGAGATGCTGACCCGGCGCGTGGCCTTTCTGACGGCTTATCAAAATGCCGCTTACGCGCAAAGCTATCTGGCGTTTGTCGAAAAAGTCCGCGCCGCCGAAGCGCCGCTGGGCAAAACGCTGCTGACTGAAACCGTGGCCCGTTACCTTTTTAAGCTGATGGCCTACAAAGACGAGTACGAGGTGGCGCGGCTGCACCTTGATACCGGCTTTGCGGACAAGGTCAGCGCCATGTTCGAGGGCGATTTCAGGCTGAACTACCATTTGGCTTCACCCCTGTTTGCGTCCAGAAACGAGCGCGGCGAGCTGCAGAAAAAGACCTTCGGGCCGTGGCTGCGGACGGGTTTCAAACTGCTGGCCCGGCTCAAAGGCCTGCGCGGTACGCCGTTCGACGTGTTTGGCCGCACCGAAGAGCGCCGTGCCGAGCGCACGCTGATTGCCGAGTACCGCGCCAGCCTCGAAGAAGTGCTGACCCTCTTGCAAGCGCAAGCCTCGGGGTTTACCCCGAGGTCTAGCGAGTCCCCCGGTGCTAGGATGGTTTTCAGTGCTAAACGGATTTCAATATTTTGTGCCATCAGGCAGTTGGAATCTGGCACAGAAATCTCCGGTAATTCGCCGTCCCTTATGGGAGTCCGAAAGGTAGGCGTTTTGCTGAATGAGTCGGCGCAAGCCGATGCGGTCGGGCATGGCCGTCCAGTAGTGGGAATCCCCGCCATTCATGGCGGGGAGGATGTCAAAGCGCTGAGCCCGGACAAGCACGCCATAGCGCTGGAAATCGCCCGGATTCCCGAGCTGATTAAAGGCTATGGCCACGTCAAGGTACGCCACCTGATTACAGCGCGGGCGCAGTGGAATGTGCTGTTGCTGGCCTTGCGTCAAATGGCCTGAACCTTGCATGAAGCCGCCGCCCGGCGTTTGCGCCCCACGCATACAATCACCCAATCCACGCGCCCGCACCCAGCGGGAGGCGCGTGCGCCCCGTTTACTTGAATCATTTTGGAGCCAGCCGTGTTTATTTCTTCCGCTTTTGCCCAAACCGCCCCCGCCGCCGCTGTCGCTGGGGGCAGTGGCGACATGATGTCCACGCTCACCGGCATGCTGCCGCTGGTGCTGATGTTTGTGGTGCTGTATTTTGTGATGATCCGCCCGCAAATGAAAAAGCAAAAAGACCACCGCGCCATGATTGACGCGCTGACCAAGGGCGATGAAGTCGCCACCGCTGGCGGCTTGCTGGGCAAGGTCACGCGGCTGAGCGAGTCTTATGTGAGCCTTGAACTGGCCCCCGGCATCGAAGTGCAACTGCAGCGCCAGGCCATCGTGCAGGTGTTGCCCAAGGGCGCTATCAGCAGCGTCAAATAAGGGCCGCTGCCCGCACGACGCCTCCCGGCCCGAAGGTCCAGCAGCCTCTGCTGAAACCCCTCTGGCCGTTTTTCTTTTTTGTTCACCAGGAACAGTTTTCTTATGAATCGTTATCCGGCCTGGAAATACGCCCTTATGGTGTTCGTGCTGCTGATTGCAGTTCTGTACACGCTGCCGAACTTCTTTGGTGAAGCCCCTGCGGTGCAGGTCTCCAGCAACAAGTCCTCCACCAGGGTGGACACGGCCACGCTGATCAAGGTTGAGCAGGCTTTGAAAACGGCCAATATCGCCGCCGAAACCATCACGCTCGAAGGCAGCTCCATCAAGGCGCGCTTTGGCGATATTGACACCCAGGGCAAGGCCAGGGAAGTCATTCAAAAAGCGCTCACGCCCGAAGTGGGCGACTCGCCTTATGTGGTCGCGCTGAACCTGCTGTCGCGCTCGCCCGCCTGGCTCACGTCGCTCAACGCCAACCCGATGTATCTGGGGCTGGACCTGCGCGGCGGCGTGCATTTCATGCTGCAGGTCGATATGCAGGCGGCGCTGACCAAACGCGCCGAGTCGCTGGCGGGCGACATCCGTCTGGCGCTGCGCGAAAAAGACATTCGCCACGGCGGCATTGCCCGCAACGCCCAAGCCATTGAAATCCGCCTGCGCGACGCGGCCACCCTGACGGCGGCCAAAAACCTGATCCAGGATCAGATGCCCGATCTGCAGACAGCCGAAGTGCCGGACGGCACCGAGTTCAAGCTGACCGCAACCATCAAGCCCGAAGCCACACGCCGCATTCAGGACCAAGCGCTCAAGCAGAACATGGTGACGCTGCACAACCGCATCAACGAACTGGGCGTGGCCGAGCCGGTGATCCAGCAGCAGGGCATTGACCGCATCGTCGTGCAGCTGCCCGGCGTGCAGGACACGGCCAAGGCCAAGGACATTCTGGGCCG
>CAIYKK010000509.1 GCA_903926695.1 uncultured Burkholderiales bacterium | reverse complement strand
TTATATTGATATTTTTTAATAGAATTAAAAAATTAAATATTTATCTAAAGAAATTTAACCATCTTCATTTCAAGCTGCCTCAATCGGAGCAGGCCTGCTGTCCGGATTTCAGCAGGGCAGTTGAATAATCAACACAAACAGGCTTAAAACCATGAAAAACCCCTGGCACACAATCTGCTAAACCTAGGCTGCAGGTTATTTTTCAGCCACTAAAAAAAGGGTTATTCAAGTGTCCTCTTTCAAAATCACGGCGCAGGCAGCGGCCGTACTGCTCGCTTTGTCGGGTGGCGCGGTGCAGGCGGCGCAACCCAATAACGAGATCAACACGCTCAAAGGCGTCGTCAGCGAGTTGCAAAAGCAGCTTCAAGAACTCAAAAAGAGCAACTCACGGGCAAGCGCGTCCTCGCTGGAGCAGGCCCGTGTCGAGGAACTGGCCAAGCAGGTGAGCGAGCTGCGCGCCCAACTGGCGAAACAGCAAACGGCGGCGCAGGCCACGCAAGCGGCGGCACCCGCCCCCTCGGCTGAGGGCGAAAGCGCCGAAGCCATCGCCGCCCGCACCTCGGCCACCAAGGCCGATGTTCAGGGTCTGCGCGCCGACATCGAGAACTACAAGTACGATCAGTCGCGCCTGCAGGAGCGCAACATTCCCAGCGTGACGCGCAACACCAAGATCGGCGGCTCGCTGACGGCGCGCTACGATTATCAAAACGAGACCTTGCCGCCAACCCATGCGAGTGGCATCACCACTCCCAACAGTCATGGCTTTGCGCCACTGGGCTTTGCGCTTAATTTCAGCGGCAACCTGTACCGTGACTACGCCGAGGGCCGCAACCTGACTTACCGTCTGGCGTTGAGCGGCTCGAATTCAGCCGGCAACACCACGACCAGCCTGACCGACGCTTATCTGCGCTACAGCTTCCTGCCAGACACCGGCAATGTGGAAGCCCCGTTGGGCACCGTGACACTGGGCCAGCAAACCGTGGCCTTCGGCCTGGACGCGCAGGCAACCGACCCCGAAGTCAAGGCCGTCATCAACAACGCGGGCTTCGTCAAAGGCCTGGGACTGAACGCGCGCCAGACCGGCCTCGTGGTAGCCGGTGACTTTGACCCCTACGTTGATTTCAGCAACAACTACCGTGCGCCGCTGCTGTCTTATTCGCTGGGCCTGTTCAACGGCAACGGAGCCAACAGTGGCGACAACAACAACGCCAAAGACATCGCAGGCCGCTTGGTTTACACGCTGCCGGTGGACTACAGCAGTTGGCTGCGTCAGTTGCAGGTTGGTGCTTCTTACTACCGTGGCGTGACATCGCTGGCTCCGACTGGCGGCACAACGCAGACCAAGCAAGGCACGGACAAGCGCTACGGCTTTGACATCAACTGGACGCATTTGCCCTACACGGTCACTTATGAAGTCGCTCAAGGCAAGAAAGATTTGATCAGCGGCACGGCCACCAATCCAGATGGCATCCAGCGTGGACGCGGCCAGTATCTCAACATCGGCTACACCTGGGGCGAGCAGTTCCTCAAGAGCGCCACCGGCGTGGCCAAGTACGACGACTTCTGGCCCAAGTCTTACCAAGCGTTCGTGCGCTTTGACGAGTGGGATGCCAACCGCAGCTCGCTCTCGCTCAACGACAAGGTGCTGGCCACGACGGTGGGCCTGAACATCTTCTTCGCCGAAACCACCAAGCTCCAGATCAACTACACCCAGACGCGCAACCAGACACCAACCGCCGACAAGCCTGCCAAGGTCAACACAGTGGCCGCGCTGCTCAACGCCGCGTTCTGACCGTCCCCTTCACACTTTTTACGAAAGCGCTTCCATGAAACGTCGTTCCTTTAACTCGGCCCTGATCGCAGGGCTGGCCGCCCCGGCGCTGATCGGCCTGGGCACCCAGGCCCGCGCGGCAGGCAATCCCACGACCATCCGCATCGGTTTTTCCAACGCTGGCTCGGGCGGGCGTCCGCTGTCCTCGGGCACTTTTGCGGCCAACGCCGCCATGCTCGGCGACATTGAGAAAGAATTTGCCGCCGAGAACATCAAGATCGAGTACAAGTACTTCGTCGGTGCCGGTCCGGCGACGAACGAAAACTTCGCCAACGGCCTGCTGGACTTGTGCTTTAGCCAAGGCGATTTGCCCTTCTTGGTGGGTAACTCGACAGGCCTCAAGCGCAAGGCCATCTTGTCGAACTCGCGGGGGGGCGATGTCCACTTCATCGGTACGGCCAGAACCACGGCCAAGAGCCCGGCAGACCTCAAGGGCAAGACCCTGTCAGTCCAGAAGGGCACCGCCACCCAGCTGCAGCTGTACCGCTTGCTGGAGAAATTCGGTGTCAGCGAGCCGGAAAAAGAGTTCCGCATCATCAGCCAGATCAAGGACGATCAGCGCGCCTCGCTGGCTACGGGCAATATCGCAGGCTCCATCGACACCCCGTTCGGCCTGGAAGCGCGCGGCGTGGCCAAGCGAATCGTCTCGCTCTACGACGATCCGCTGCTGTCCTCGCCCGGCACCATCTGGGTGGGCGAGGCGTTCGAGTCCCAGTACCCCGGTATCGTGCAGCGCATCGTGACCGCGCTGGTCAAGCGCGCCCACTGGTCCACGCTGGAGGCCAACCGCGAGACGCAGTACCAGCTGTGGACGCGCTCGGGCAACGACACCTACCTGGACAACAAAGAGACCTGGGGCCGGGTCAAGGATCTGCGCACCCGCATCAACCCGCTGCTGGACGACTACTACGTAGGCGGGCTGCAAAAAGCGGTGGGCGAGATGAAGAAATACCGCCTGCTGCGCCGCGAGGTGAACATGGACTTCATCGAGCGCAAGTACCTCAACCACGCCCTGGCCGAGCTCAAGCTGGAGAACTACTGGCCGACGCAGGACGCTCAGGGCAAGTTTGTCCGCACCTGATCCTGATCCGCAACCCAAGGAGTCCGTCACATGAGCGCATCGGCCCACGACAGCCAAGTTTTTCCCGGCATCACGCTGGATGCCCCGCCGTGGAGTGGCACAGGCAGGCATCTGGCCGATGCCTGCGCCACGCTGGGCCGCCTGCTGCGCGTGGCCTTGATGGGCTTGGTCCTTCCTGCCCTGCTGCTGGGCCTGTGGTGGCTGACGGCGCAGCGCGCCTGGATTGCCCCGCAGATCCTGCCGTCCCCGGCGTTTGTGTGGGAGTCGCTGTGCATCGTGCTCGACAGTGGCGAGCTGTGGCCGCACATCGGCCACAGCGCACGGCGCGTCGGCTGGAGTCTGCTGCTGGGCGGGGGTGCCGGGCTGGTGCTGGGCTTTGGCATGGGTTTGTCGAGGACGCTGCGCGCCTACCTGCTGCCGACTTTGCGGGCGCTGGCGCAGGTGCCGGTGCTCGGCTGGATTCCGCTCTTGATCATCTTTGCTGGCATTGAGGAGCCGCTCAAGCTCTGGGCCGTCTCGCTCGCGGTGGCCGTGCCGGTGATGCTGACCATGCTCGACGGCATTGCCAACATCTCCACCACGTTGCTGGAAGTGGGGCGGGTTTACTGCTTTTCGCCGGTGCAGATTCTGCGCCGCATCGTCCTTCCTGCCACGCTGCCCAGCCTGTTCAGCGCCCTGCGCCAAGGTGTCATGCAGGCTTGGCTGACGGTGATCTTCGTGGAACTGCTCTCAGCCAGCGACGGGTTAGGATTTTTCATGGCCTACAGCCGCTCGCTGGGCCAGATTGACATGGTGATCGTTTCTATGGCCGTCATCGGTGCCGTCGGCATCTTGATCGAGGTGCTGCTGCGTCTGATCGAGCGTCCTCTTCAATCCTGGCGCCGCGCCGCCTTCTGACCTGACTAGGTTTTGCCCATGACCACTTCTTCCTCTCCTGAAGCACGCTGGGATCTGCGCGCCTTCGCGCTGCCGGCGCTGATTCTCCTCGCCTGGTCTGCCGTGACCTGGCTGCAACTCGTCGATACCAAGGTGATCGTGCCACCGTGGAAAGTCATCGACACGGCCTTGAGCGAACTGGGCCGCAGCGACTTTTACATGGGCGTGGCCCTGAGCCTGTGGCGCGACCTAGCGGGCTTTTCGCTGGGCGCAGTCGCTGGTGTCGCCTTGGGCGTGCTGCTGGGCGTGTCTTCAGTGGCCGCGCTGCTCATCGGCCCAACCTTTCACACCCTGCGCCAGATTTCCCTGTTCGCATGGCTGCCGCTGCTGGGGGCCATCGCTGGCTCGGGCAACCTGTCCAAGATCATCTTTGTGGCTTTTTCCACCTTCTACCCGGTGGTGCTGGCGACCCTGGCGGGTGTGCAGGGGGTCAGCCAGGCGCATGCGGAAGTCGCACGCATCTATGGCTTTACGCGCAGCCAAATATTCTGGCGCCTGATTCTGCCCTCGGCCTCGCCGCAAATCCTCTCGGGCATCAAGCTTGGCCTGATCTATGCCTGGCTAGCCACCATCGGTGCCGAATTCCTGCTCAATGACTTCTCCAACGGGCTGGGCATGATCGTCATCCGGGGCCGGGCAGGCTTTCGGGTCGAGGTGATCCTGTTCGGTCTGCTGGCTATCGGCCTGATCGGCTACGGTTTCAATCGCTTGGCCGAAGCAGCCGAGCGTCGTCTGCTGCGCTGGCGTGCTCCGGCGTGCTGAACCCGCTCCCACACAGCGCTGTCACGCCATCCCCCTTACTTTTGAAAGAAGCCCTGTTATGCCTCAAGCTGGCACCATCGAGATCAGGAACCTGCATAAACATTACGAGGTCAAAGGCATGCCGCTCAAAGTCCTTGAAAACATTTCCCTGTCCATCAAGCCGGGCGAGTTCGTCAGCATCGTCGGCTCCAGCGGCTGCGGCAAATCGACGCTGCTGCGCCTGCTGATCGGGCTGGAGGCGGGCTACGAAGGCCAGTTGCTGCTCGACGGCAAGCCCATTACCGGTACCAGCTTGGATCGGGGCATCGTTTTTCAGGAACACCGCCTCTTTCCTTGGCTGACCGTGGAGCAAAACGTCGGCCTGGGCCTGCTGAACGCGCCCGGCACGCAGGCGGCCAAGGACAAAAGCGTGCAGGAGCACATCCATCTGGTGGGCCTGAAGGGTTTTGAAAAAGCCCATCCTTATCAGTTGTCCGGCGGCATGTCGCAGCGCGTGGCCATTGCCCGTGCGCTGGTCAATCGCCCGGAGGTGCTGCTGCTCGACGAGCCTTTCGGCGCGCTGGACGCGCTGACCCGCACCCGCCTACAGCAGGAACTGCAGCGCATCTGGCAGGCCGAGGGCATCACCGCCATCCTGGTCACGCACGATGTGGAAGAAGCCGTCTATCTGGGCGACCGCGTGGTGGTCATGCAGCCGCGCCCTGGGCGCATCAAACGCATTGTTGATGTGCCGCTGGTCCGTGCGCGGGACCGGGCCAGCGCCGATTTTGTCGCCATCAAGGACGACGTGCTGAGCGAATTCAGCCACGAGATCAACCACGCCACTGTGGCCGAGCGGCTGGAACGCGCCGCCGAACCCCTGACGGCTTGAGCCGTCTGAGCTGCCTGATTTTTTCACCCTTCAACTTTTCACTTCACTTGAATAAAGCCACCATGTCACTGCACCGCATCCTCATCGCCCTCACTCTGGCTGCCAGCGGCT
>CAIYKK010000508.1 GCA_903926695.1 uncultured Burkholderiales bacterium | reverse complement strand
GCGTGTTTGTGCAGGGCGGCGGCTGCTCGGGCTTTCAGTACGGTTTCACGTTTGATGAAATCACCAACGAAGACGACACGACGATGACGAAAAACGGCGTGTCGCTGCTGATCGACGCGATGAGCTACCAGTACCTCGTCGGCGCCGAGATCGACTACAAGGACGACCTGCAAGGCGCGCAGTTCGTGATCAAAAACCCGAACGCCACCAGTACCTGCGGCTGCGGTTCGAGCTTTTCGACCTGATTTTTCAAGCGGGGTAAATCGCGCCCAGAATCCGCAGGCCAGCCGCGCCTGTCACGCTGGGCAAATTGCCCGGCTGGCGCTTCAGCGTCTGGCGCGCCAGCCACGCAAAGGCGGCGGCTTCGACCTGCAGCGGCGGCAGGCCGTGCTGATCCGAAGTGCTGACGCGCAGGCTGGGCAAACCCGCCTGCAGCCGCGCCAGCAGGTGTTGGTTGAACGCACCGCCTCCACAAACGATCAATTCGGCGCTTTGCGCGCCGTGCTGCTCAACACCTGCGACGCAGGCGCGGGCGGTGAACTCTGTCAGCGTGTGTTGAATGTCCTGCGGCTGTTCGGCGGCAAAAGGTGCCAGTTTTTCGGCCAGCCAGTTCAGACTGAACAAATCGCGCCCGGTGCTTTTGGGAATCGGCAGCGCAAAATACGGCTCGTTCAGCAGGCTTTCCAGCAGGGCGGGAATCAGCCGTCCGCTGGCCGCCCAGGCGCCGCCTGCGTCAAACGGCGCGCCGGTGTGTTGCTGGCACCACGCATCCATCAGCGCATTGCCCGGCCCGCAGTCAAAGCCGCGCACGGGCAATTCGGGCGATTGCAGCGGCGGCAGCAGGCTCAGGTTGGAAATGCCGCCCAGATTGAGCACCGCCACGGCGCTGTCCATCCGCCCAAAAACACCTTGGTGAAAAGCCGGAACCAGCGGCGCGCCCTGTCCGCCAGCGGCCACATCGCGGCTGCGGAAATCGGCCACCACATCCAGCCCGGTGAGTTCGGCCAGCAGAGCCGGGTTGTTGAGCTGGAGCGTGTAGCCGACGCCGTGCGGCTCGCTGGACAGCCGCTGCGGCTGGTGCCGCACCGTCTGCCCGTGGGCACCGACGGCTTGAATCTGATCGGGGGAAATGCCTCGGCTGGCTGCGTTTTGCAGCAGCTTGTCCACCACCCGCGCATAAACTGCCGCCAACTGATTACCCGCCAGCGCGGCGCGGTGCAATTCGTTGGGGCCGGGTGTGTTGAGCGCCAGCAGCTCGGCGCGGAAACCATCGCTAAACGGCTCGGTGGCGCTAGCGACAACCTGCAGCGAGGTGTCTGAAAAATCCACCAGCACCCCGTCAGCGCCATCGAGCGAGGTGCCTGACATCAGGCCGATGATGAAGCTGCGCATGGTGTGCGCCGGGAGATTATTCTGTCCGGCTTTGCACAATGCTGGCGGCGGCCTGCAACTGACTGCGCACATCGGCGGCCAGCACCTTGAATTTTGGCAACGCTGCGGTGGCCAGCGGAACGGTGCCGCTTTGTTTGGCAATGGTCATCGGGTCGTGCTGCACGCCGTTGACCCGCACTTCAAAGTGCAGGTGCGGGCCGGTCGCCCAGCCGGTCGAGCCGACCAGCCCGATGGTTTCGCCTTGGCTGACTTTTTCGCCACGC
>CAIYKK010000507.1 GCA_903926695.1 uncultured Burkholderiales bacterium | reverse complement strand
TTCAACATTTTGCGCATGCTCGCCGAGCGCGGCTGCCGCGTCACCGTCGTGCCCGCGCAAACCAGCGCCGCCGAGGTGCTGAAGTACCAGCCGGACGGCATTTTCCTGAGCAACGGCCCTGGCGATCCACAGCCTTGCGACTACGCGATTGCCGCTGTCGCCGAGCTGATTGAAACCGGCATCCCGACCTTCGGCATCTGTCTGGGCCACCAGATCATGGCGCTGGCTTCGGGCGCCAAGACCTTCAAGATGAAGTTTGGCCACCACGGCGCGAACCATCCGGTCAAGGATCTGGACACCGGACGCGTCAGCATCACCAGCCAGAACCACGGTTTTGCGGTCGATGAAAAAACCCTGCCCGCGAACCTGCGCCCCACCCACGTCAGCCTGTTTGACGGCACGCTGCAAGGTTTGGCCTGGACTGACAAGCCCGCGTTCTGCTTCCAGGGCCACCCTGAAGCCTCGCCCGGCCCGCACGATATTGCCTATCTGTTCGACCGCTTCATCGGGGCTATGCGCAGCACCCAGACTGCGTCGAAAGTGCAGGGGTAAGTCATGGCCGGTTTATTCAGCTTCCCGCAGGCAGTTCTCGAAAAAGCCATCAACAAGCGCATCATGACGCTGCCGCCGCAGCACCGCGACTGGTTTGCCGAGCGCTGGCTGCAAAAGCCGTATAAAAAGTCCTTTATCGAGAAAAAAGCCATGCCGCTGGTGATTTTCCTGAGCAAAGGCAAGAGCTGGGACGACACCGTGTTTGCCGAAGAAATGGCCGCCTGGGATGTCAAGTTCTATGACGCCGAGGCCGAAGTGCTGCGCCCTTTCGTCGATGGCGACGGCCTGCTGCAACTGATGCAGAAAAACATGTCCACCGAGCGCCTGCAGGCGCTTCGCGATAAGCTGGACACGCAGCGCCACGTCTGAAGCGTGTGCGAACGGGCCTGCAAAGGCCCATTTTTTTAGTCCTGATTTTCTCGATTCCCTGATCGCACCTATGCCAAAACGCACAGATATCAAAAGCATCCTCATCATCGGCGCTGGCCCCATCATCATCGGCCAGGCCTGCGAGTTTGACTATTCCGGCGTGCAGGCCTGCAAGGCGCTGCGCGAAGAGGGCTACAAAGTCATCCTCATCAACTCCAACCCGGCCACGATCATGACCGACCCGGCCACGGCCGACGTGACCTACATCGAACCCATCACCTGGCAGACCGTCGAAAAAATCATCGCCAAGGAGCGTCCCGACGCGATTTTGCCGACGATGGGCGGGCAGACCGCGCTGAACTGCGCGCTCGATTTGTGGCACCACGGCGTGCTGGAAAAATACCAAGTCGAGCTGATCGGTGCCAAGCCCGAAGCCATCGACAAGGCCGAAGACCGCCTCAAATTCAAGGACGCGATGACCAAGATCGGCCTGGGCTCGGCGCGCTCGGGCATTGCGCACACGATGGACGAAGCCTGGACGGTGCAAAAGACGCTGGGTTTCCCGACCGTCATCCGCCCCAGCTTCACGCTGGGCGGCACCGGGGGCGGCATTGCCTACAACCCGGAAGAGTTTGAAGAAATCTGCAAGCGCGGCCTCGAAGCCTCGCCGACCAACGAACTCTTGATTGAAGAATCGCTCTTGGGTTGGAAAGAGTACGAGATGGAAGTCGTGCGCGACACCGCCGACAACTGCATCATCGTCTGCTCGATTGAAAATCTGGACCCGATGGGCGTGCATACCGGCGACTCCATCACCGTCGCGCCCGCCCAGACCTTGAGCGACAAGGAATACCAGATTCTGCGCAACGCCTCCCTGGCCGTGCTGCGTGAAATCGGCGTCGATACCGGCGGCTCGAACGTGCAGTTTTCCATCAACCCGGCGGACGGCCGCATGGTGGTGATCGAGATGAATCCGCGCGTCTCGCGCTCCTCGGCGCTGGCGTCCAAGGCCACGGGTTTCCCGATTGCCAAGATTGCCGCCAAGCTGGCCGTGGGCTTCACGCTCGACGAGCTGCGCAACGAAATCACCGGCGGCGCGACTCCGGCCAGCTTCGAGCCCAGCATCGACTACGTGGTCACGAAAATTCCGCGTTTTGCCTTTGAAAAATTCCCGACCGCCGACTCACGCCTGACGACGCAGATGAAATCCGTCGGCGAAGTGATGGCGATGGGCCGCACTTTTCAAGAGTCGTTCCAGAAAGCCCTGCGCGGCCTGGAAGTCGGCGTCGATGGCATGAACGAAAAAACGCAAGACCGCGAAGTGCTGGAGCGCGAACTCGGCGCGCCGGGACCGGACCGCATCTGGTATGTGGGCGATGCGTTTGCGATGGGCCTTTCCGTCGATGAAGTGTTTGACCTGACGAAAATTGACCGCTGGTTCCTGGTGCAAATCGAGCAGATCGTCAAGATCGAGCTGGAACTGGAAACCACCACGCTGGAAGCCATTGACGCGCCCACGCTGCGTGCGCTGAAGCAAAAAGGTTTTTCAGACCGCCGCCTGGCGCGCCAGTTGAAAACCACCGACACCGCCATTCGCGAAAAGCGCATCGCGCTGGGCGTGCGCCCGGTTTACAAGCGCGTTGATACCTGCGCGGCAGAGTTCGAGACCAACACTGCCTACCTGTACTCGACCTACGAGGCCGAGGGCAGCGAGTGCGAAGCCGCGCCGACGGACAAAAAGAAAATCATGGTGCTGGGCGGTGGCCCGAACCGCATCGGCCAGGGCATCGAGTTTGATTACTGCTGCGTTCACGCGGCGATGGCCCTGCGCGAAGATGGCTACGAGACCATCATGGTCAACTGCAACCCCGAGACGGTTTCCACCGACTACGACACCTCGGACCGTCTGTACTTCGAGCCGCTGACGTTAGAGGACGTGCTGGAAATTGTGGACAAGGAAAAGCCGCACGGCGTGATCGTCCAGTACGGCGGCCAGACGCCCTTGAAACTGGCGCTGGACCTGGAAGCCAACGGCGTGCCCATCATCGGCACCTCGCCGGACATGATCGACGCCGCCGAAGACCGCGAGCGCTTTCAGAAACTGCTGCACGCGCTGGCGCTGCGCCAGCCGCCCAACGCCACGGCCCGCACCGAGCCGGAAGCGCTGGAAAAAGCCGCCGCCCTCGGCTACCCGCTGGTGGTGCGTCCCAGTTATGTGCTGGGCGGGCGCGCCATGGAAATCGTCCACGAGCAGCGCGACCTGGAGCGTTACATGCGCGAAGCCGTCAAGGTCAGCCACGACTCGCCGGTGCTGCTGGACCGCTTTCTGAACGACGCGATTGAATGCGATGTGGACTGCATCCGCGATGCCGTTGGCGCCACCTTCATCGGCGGCGTGATGGAGCACATCGAGCAGGCCGGCGTTCACAGCGGCGACTCGGCTTGTTCGCTGCCGCCGTACTCGCTCAGCGCCGAAACCGTCACCGAGATCAAGCGCCAGACCGCCGCAATGGCCCAGGCTTTGAGCGTCGTCGGCCTGATGAACGTGCAGTTTGCCATCCAGAACATTGACGGCAAGGACGTGATTTACGTGTTGGAAGTCAATCCCCGCGCCTCGCGCACCGTGCCGTTTGTCAGCAAGGCTACCGGCATCCAGCTGGCCAAGGTGGCGGCGCGCTGCATGGCCGGTCAGACGCTGGCGTCGCAAGGGATCAGCCGCGAAGTCACGCCGCCGTATTTCAGCGTCAAGGAAGCCGTTTTTCCCTTCGTCAAGTTCCCCGGCGTGGACACGATTCTCGGCCCCGAGATGAAATCCACCGGCGAGGTGATGGGCGTGGGCAAGACCTTTGGCGAGGCTTTCGTGAAGTCGCAAATCGGCGCGGGCACCAAGCTGCCCACGTCGGGCCGCGTTTTCCTGACGGTGAAAAACAACGACAAGCCGCGTGCCATTGAAGTCGCCCGCGCTTTGGTCGCGCTGGGTTTCGACCTGGTCGCCACCAAGGGCACGGCGGCGGCGATCAATGCCGCTGGTGTTGCCTGCGGCGTCGTGAACAAGGTCGCCGAAGGCCGCCCGCACGTCGTGGACATGATCAAAAACAAGCAGATTGCCCTGGTCATCAACACCGTGGAAGAGCGGCGCAATGCGATTGCCGATTCGCGCCAGATCCGCAC
>CAIYKK010000506.1 GCA_903926695.1 uncultured Burkholderiales bacterium | reverse complement strand
GTCATCGGCAATCAGCACTTCATGCCGGGCGTCGCACTGCAGCGCCAGAGAGCGCAGGACGGCCAGCAGCGCATCGGTGCGGTTGTAGGTCAGGACAATAAAACTGATATTCATGGATTCGCGCTGCGGCTGGGGCGCTGCAGCAGCCACAGCTTTAAATAGCGGTAATAAGTGCCTTCAGCGTTGGAAATGGCCAGCACCAGCCCCATGCGGCCATCGAGAAAACCGCGCCGCAAAAAATACGTGCGGATAAACGCCCACAGGCCATGCCCGATGGCTTTGCCCAGCGAGCCGGTCTTCCCTTTGCCATGCGAGACCAGCGCCCCGGCGGTGGAATAGCGATTGGCCTTGTCCAGCACCGACTCCAAACTGAGAAAGCTCTCATGCAGCAAGTCCGCCGTGAGCTGTCCGACCGGGCGGGAAGCCACAAGGCGCTCATGCACCAGATCGTCAGAAAACCGGGCGGCGTGACGCCGGAACAGGCGCGTCACCCGGTCGGGATACCAGCCCGAATGGCGCATGAACTGGCCGCAATAGCTCGACAGGCGGGGAAAAGCGTACACGTCAAAGCCAGGTGCCTTGAGCGCGGCCTGAATCTGCGTCTGCAGCTCGGGCGTGACGCGCTCGTCGGCATCGACGGAAAGCACCCAGTCGGACGTGGCCAGCGCCAGCGCACGGTTTTTCTGGATGCCAAAGCCGGGCCAGTCCGCGCTGACGCTGACGCGTGCGCCCAGCGCACGGGCCAGCTCGACCGTCCCGTCAGTGCTGCCGGAGTCGAGCACCACCACTTCGTCGGCAAAGGCCACGCAGCGCAGGCAGGCTTCGATGTTGTGAGCCTCATTGTGGGTAATAACGATAACGGACAAGCTTGCCAAACGAACGCCTTTGGAAGAGAGATAAGGGCAAGGCATTGGTAACACCACCTTGCCGGAAGCGTTGACAGCATAGCAGAGCGCCTTGCGGCCCAAGCCGGGCTCCCGCGCCCCATCGCCGATAATGCGCCCACCTCATCCAACGCAACCGCGCTCTTACTTTGCTCAAAAAAAGAATCAATGTCCGGCTGGCCATCGTTTGTGTGGCCGCCGCTTCCGTGGGCTTGTCCATGGCGCTTATCAGTATTGCCAAGCTGCTGCTGATCCTGTGCGGCTTGGCCACCCTGCTTTTTACCCGGCGTGCGCCCGGCACGACCAGCCCCCTTGCCAATACGTTCACGCCCATTGCCGTACTGATCGCCCTGTCTGCGCTCGCGCTCAGTCTGCTGTGGAGCGTGGCGCCTCCGGCTGAAGCGCTGGACTCGGTAGTCAAGTACGGCAAGCTGCTCGTGATTCTGGTAATGGTGCTGCTCATTCGGGACAAGCGCGAGGCCGTTTATGCGCTGGGCGCTTTTGCGCTGGCACAGGTTTTTTTGCTGACCAGTTCGTGGATGCTGGCGGCACATCTGCCCGTGCCCTGGGCGACTTCGCGCATGGCACTGACGGAATATTCGGTGTTTTCCAGCTACCTGGATCAAGGCATCATCGGTGCCGTGTTTGCAGCCGTGTGCTGGCATTTACGGTTTTTGGCACCTGGCCGGTGGGGTCCGCGTCTGGCGGTGGCTGTGGCGGCTTTGGCGCTGGGCAATGTATTTTTTATTCTGCAAGGGCGCAGCGGCCACGCCGTGGCGATTGCCTTGATTTCCATTGCCGTCATGTGGGAGCTGCCCAAACGCTACCGCGCAGCCGCTGTCCTGCTGCCCTTTGC
>CAIYKK010000505.1 GCA_903926695.1 uncultured Burkholderiales bacterium | reverse complement strand
GCCGCTGAAGACATTGCGCATGCGGCCTTCGCCCGCGTCCAGCGTCAGGCGCAGCAGTTTGGTCGAACCGGCCACGGCCTCGCAGTTGACGATTTTGGCAATGCGTAGATCGACCTTGGCGAAGTCGTCGATGGTGATGAGCGGCGCGATTTCCTCGCCGCCGGGAATGAGGGCTTCAACAGGTTCGGCGGTCTCAGCGGCGGGCGCGGCGGCTTCGGCGGCGGCGGGTGGCTCGAACAGCGCGTCGAGCTGCTTCACGTCCACGCGCTGCATCAGGTGTTTGTACTCGCCGATGGCGTGGCCGTTGCCCAGCGTCGTCGCCGCGTCGGCAAACACCAGCGGGGCGGTTTGCAAAAAGGCTTCGACTTGCGCGGCCAGCGCGGGCAGCACGGGTTTTAAATACAGCGTGAGCAGGCGAAACGCCTCAATGCACACGGTGCAAACATCGTGCAGGCGCAGCGCGACGCTTTCCGCCGTCATGCCTTGGGCGAGCAGTTTGTCCAGATTTTTCGGGTTGGCCAGTTCCCACGGCTTGTTTTGATCGACGTAGGCGTTGACGTGATCGGCCAGCAGCATCACTTCGCGCTGGGCTTTGGCGTATTCGCGGTGTTCGTACAGCTCGGCGATGGCTGGCGCGGGCGCGCGCAGCTGGGCCAGCAGCGCCGCGCCGTCGCTTGAAACTTCGCCCAGCTGGCCCGCAAAACGTTTGCTGATAAAACCCGCCGCCCGGCTGGCAATGTTGATGAACTTGCCAATCAAATCGCTGTTCACCCGCGCCATAAAGTCGTCGGCATTGAAGTCGATGTCTTCGTTGCGGGCGTTGAGCTTGGCGGCGAGGTAGTAGCGCAGCCATTCCGGGTTCATGCCCAGGCTCAGGTATTTGAGCGGATCGAGGCCGGTGCCCCGGCTTTTGCTCATTTTTTCGCCGTTGTTGACCGTGAGGAAGCCGTGGACAAACACGTTGTCCGGTGTCTTGCGACCGCTGAATTCCAGCGTGGCGGGCCAGAACAGCGTGTGAAAGGTCACGATGTCTTTGCCGATAAAGTGGTACTGCTCGACGGGCGAATCTTTGGCAATGTATTCGTCAAAACTGAGCGTTTCGCCGTAGCTCGCTTGCGGGCCGCCTTTGTCAAACCAGTTTTTCAGCGAGGCCAAATAGCCAATTGGCGCGTCCAGCCAGACATAGAAATACTTGCCCGGCGCATCCGGGATTTCAATGCCAAAGTAAGGCGCGTCGCGGGAAATGTCCCAGTCGCCCAGACCTTCGCTGAGCGTGCCGTCGGGATTGGTGCGGATGGAAAACCATTCTTTGACCTTGTTGGCCACTTCGGGCTGCAGCTTGCCGTCCTGCGTCCACTGTTCCAGAAACGCCACGCAACGCGGGTCGGACAGCTTGAAAAAGAAGTGCTCCGAGCTTTTCAGCACCGGCGCTGCGCCCGACAGCGCCGAGAACGGGTTGATCAGGTCAGTCGGCGCATAGACCGCGCCGCAGACTTCGCAGTTGTCGCCGTACTGGTCTTTGGCGTGGCATTTGGGGCATTCGCCTTTGATGAAGCGGTCGGGCAGGAACATGTTCTTTTCGGGGTCGAAGAACTGTTCGATGGTTTTGGTTTCGATCAGCGAGCCTTGCGCGTTGTCGCGCAGGTCGCGGTAGATTTGCTGCGCCAGCGCGTGGTTTTCCGGGCCGTCGGTGGAGTGCCAGTTGTCAAAGCTGATGTGAAAGCCGTCCAGATACGGCTTGCGCCCGGCGGCAATGTCGGCGACGAACTCTTGGGGCGTTTTGCCCGCTTTTTCGGCGGCGATCATGATGGGCGCGCCGTGGGTGTCGTCGGCACCGACAAAATTTACCGCGCTGCCCTGCATGCGCTGATAGCGCACCCAGATGTCGGCCTGGATGTACTCCATGATGTGGCCGATGTGGAAATTGCCGTTGGCGTAGGGCAGGGCGGTGGTAACAAACAGGCGGCGCTGGGTCATAAGAAGTGTTTTGTGGCGGTGAAGGACGAACGGCTGATTTTAAGGGCCGCCACCGCGCTGGCGGACAAATCCCCCTCGCTGCGGCGTTGCGCGGCGGCGGCGTTAGACTTCACGCCAGTTTTGACGGCCAGCGTTTTTTCAAAAGCGCTGGCCTGCTTTTTTCAGATTCAACTTGGAGAGTTTCATCATGGCTGTAGAACAACAGGCAATTTTGGCCGCGCTGCAAAGCGTCCTTGATCCCAACACCGGCAAGGATTTTGTCAGCACCAAAGCGCTGAAAAACCTGCAGATCAGCGGCGCCAACGTGTCGTTCGAGATCGAACTCGGCTACCCGGCCAAGAGCCAGATTCCAGCGCTGCGCCAGCGCTTGACCGACGCCGCCAAAACCGTGCCGGGCGTGGGCGAGGTGGCCGTCAACATCACGATCAAAATCGTCAGCCACAGTGTGCAGCGCGGCGTGCAATTGCTGCCGGGCGTGAAAAACATCATCGCCGTGGCTTCGGGCAAAGGCGGCGTCGGCAAAAGCACCACCGCCGCCAATCTGGCGCTGGCGCTGACGGCGGAAGGCGCACGCGTCGGCCTGCTGGACGCTGACATTTACGGCCCCAGCCAGCCGATGATGCTGGGCATCGAAGGCCGCCCGGACAGCATCGACGGCAAAAACATGGAGCCGATGCAAAACCACGGCCTGCAAGTCATGTCGATTGGTTTTCTGGTCGCCAAGGACGAAGCCATGATCTGGCGCGGCCCGATGGCCACGCAGGCGCTGGAACAACTGCTGCGCCAGACGAACTGGAAAGACCTGGATTATTTGATCGTCGATATGCCGCCCGGCACTGGCGATATTCAACTGACGCTCTCCCAGCGCGTGCCCATCACCGGCGCGGTGATCGTCACCACGCCGCAGGACATCGCGCTGCTGGACGCCAAAAAAGGCATCAAGATGTTTGAAAAAGTCGGCGTGCCGATTTTGGGCATTGTCGAAAACATGGCCGTCCACGTCTGCACAAACTGCGGCCACGCCGAGCACATCTTCGGCGAAGGCGGCGGCAAAAAAATGGCGGCGGATTACAACATGGATTATTTGGGCGCGCTGCCGCTGGACATCAAAATCCGCCAGCAAGCCGACAGCGGCACGCCCACGGTGGTCGCCGACCCCGACGGCGACGTGGCGGGCATTTACAAAGCCGTGGCGCGCAAGGTGGCGATCACCGTCGCGGCCAAGGCGAAAGACTTCTCGGCCAAGTTCCCGACCATCACCATCAGCAAAAACACTTGAACATGGCAGTTTCTTCCTCGGGTTTTCTGGACAAGGAGCGGATCATTGCCGGTCCCCGTTTTAACCGCTGGCTGGTGCCGCCTGCGGCGCTGGCTATTCATTTGTGCATCGGCATGGCTTACGGCTTTTCGGTGTTCTGGCTGCCGCTGTCGCGGGCGCTGGGCATCAAGGAGGCGATCAAATGCGGCCCCGACGTGGGT
>CAIYKK010000504.1 GCA_903926695.1 uncultured Burkholderiales bacterium | reverse complement strand
TGTCACCGGCCAGTACACCAACAGCAACAGTGGCTCGAACGGCAGCAGCGTCAACCCATTCCAGACCATTGAACGCAAGGACGTGGGCCTGACCCTGCGCGTCAGGCCGCAAATCAGCGAAAACGGCACGGTCAAAATGGCGATTTTTCAGGAAGTTTCCACTGTGCAGCCCGGCTCGGTCAATTCGGCCACGGGCTTAATTACCAACAAACGCTCCATCGAATCCAACGTGCTGGTTGAGGACGGCTCCATCATCGTGCTCGGCGGCCTGCTGCAGGACGAATACGCGGGCAACCAGGACAAGGTGCCGGGGCTGGGCGACATTCCTTTCTTTGGCAACCTGTTCAAGTCCGAAAGCCGCAGCCGCAAAAAAACCAATTTGATGGTGTTTCTGCGGCCCGTGGTGGTGCGCGACGCCGCCGCGACCAACGCGCTGTCAATGGACCGCTACGACATGATGCGCACCCAGCAGCAGCAGAGCCAGCCGCCCAGCAGCTCGCTGATTCCGGTCAACGAAGCGCCCGTGCTGCCCGTGATGAACCCGGCCAAATCCGCCGTTCAGCCCGCCGTCGCGCCCCAGCCCGTGCCTACGCCGCTCGGAAGGTAAGCCATGCAGGCCGCCCACTACCCGTTGCCCTACGCGTTTGCACGCAGCCAGCAATTGCTGCTCGAAGACTTCGATGGCGAGCTGACCCTGTGGCTGCACAGCCTGGGCGCGCCCGGCGCAGCCAGCGGCGTAAGCGAGGTGATGCGCAAATTCCCGGTCCAGCGCATCAGCGTCGAAGCGCCCGAGTTGCTGCAGCAGCGCATCAGCGCCGCCTACGCGCAAAGCGAGTCGAGCGCCGCCACCGTCATCAGCGAAGTCGAAAGCGACATCGACCTCTCGCGCATGATGCAGGCGCTGCCCGCGATTGAAGATTTACTCGAAACCTCGGACGACGCGCCCATCATCCGCATGCTCAACGCGCTCTTGACGCAGGCCGCCCACGACGGCGCCAGCGATATTCACATCGAGCCTTACGAGCGCCATTCCAGCGTGCGTTTCCGCGTGGACGGCTCGCTGCGCAGTGTGGTGCAGCCGAATCGCGCCCTGCACGCGGCGCTGATTTCGCGCCTGAAAATCATGGCCGACTTGGACATTGCCGAAAAGCGCATGCCGCAGGACGGGCGCATTTCGCTGCGCATCGGCACGCGGGCGGTCGATGTGCGCGTCTCCACGCTGCCCAGCGCCCACGGCGAGCGCGCCGTGCTGCGCCTGCTGGACAAAAGCGGCGAGCGCATCAATCTGGAAGCGGTGGGCATGCAGGGCGCGGTGCTGTCGCGCTTTGAGCATCTGGTGGCGCAGCCGCACGGCATCATTTTGGTCACTGGCCCGACCGGCTCGGGCAAAACCACCACGCTGTACGCCGCGATGGAGCGCCTGGACACCCGCCGCCAGAACATCATGACGGTGGAAGACCCGATTGAATACGAGCTGCCCGGCGTCGGCCAGACGCAGATCAACGCCAAAATCGACCTGAATTTTGCCAAAGCCCTGCGCGCC
>CAIYKK010000503.1 GCA_903926695.1 uncultured Burkholderiales bacterium | reverse complement strand
GCAATTTCAGTCCACAGCCGGATGATGGTGTCGGCCTTGAGCGTGAGCGTGCCCGCAAAGCGCGTGTGCTCGGGGCTGAAGCCCACCGCCTGCGTGGGCAAAAACAGCGCCGGATTGTCAGCGGGCAGCTGCGCCAGCGCGGCGGCAATCACGCCCTCGGCGAGCGTCGTATCGACATTGAGCGGCAGGTGCGGCCCGTGCTGCTCAATCGCCGCCACCGGCAGCACGGCGATGCAGCGCGCCAAGTCCAGCCGGGCAAAGTCAGTGGTTTTGAGGTTGGCCCAGAAGCGGGACGGGGCTGTAACTGAGACTGCGGAGTTCATGGCGGCTTCTTGAATCCCGTCCCGGTGCGCGGCCTGCTGGTTGACGTGCCGCCCCTGGCGCTCGGCGCGGCTTTTCTGTGCTCCGGCGGGCAGCGCGGTGCGCTCGGCACTGAGCAAATCGGCCAGACACTGCGGCCGCCCGCGTGCGCCGCTGGCGCGGTAGTCCCGCAGCAGCGCGGCACGCACGGCCTGCGCCGCCAGCCCGCGCACGGCGGTCAGGTGATCAAACAGCAAATCGACCAGCTTTTCCAGCGCGAACTCATGGGTTTTGCCGGTGGTGTGCCAGAGCCAGTCACTGAACGCCAGAAAGTTCCAGAACGCCGAACCGGCAACCAGCTCCGGCCCGGATGTTGGAACGGCGGCCAGTTGCGTGGCCGACACCGGTTCGGGCACTGGTGCCGCCGCACCCAGCAACAAACCCAACGCCACCGCAAACCGCCCCGAGTTCGCCACCATTTCCCAGTAGCGCGCAAAGCGCTGGATGCGCTGCATGGTCGCAAAATCCACCGCGCCGGTCTGCAAAATCGTGTACGGCGGCTGCGGGTCATAGCGCATCGCAAAATCCGCCGTGTGCCGCGCAATCGGCGTGCCGCGCAGGCGTTTCAAGATGCCGAACTGGATTTCATGCGGCCCCAGCGCGTGCAGCCGGTCAAAGCCGTCGGCAAAGCTCTCCAGCGTCTCGCCGGGCAGGCCGAAAATCAGGTCGGCATGGACATGCGCCTGGCTTTGGTTGACCAGCCAGCGCAGGTTCTCGGCGGTTTTATCGTTGTCCTGCCTGCGCGAAATGCGCTGCTGCACTTCGGGGTTGAAACTCTGGATGCCGACTTCAAACTGCAGCGACCCGGCGGGAAACTGCGCAATCAGCGCTTTCAAACGCTCGTGCAGGCTGTCGGGCACGACTTCAAAATGCACGAACAATGGCGGCTCGGCCCCGGCGTCGCCCACCGCGTCCTCGGCTCCAGCACTGCCCGCCGCGTTTTTCATGCGGTCGAGGAAAAACTGCAGGATACGCACCGAAACATCCACCTTCAGGTTGAACGTGCGGTCCACAAATTTAAAGTTGCGTGCACCGCGCTGGTAGAGCGTTTCCATCTCGGCCATGAAGCCGTCCAGCTCAAACGCCCAGGCGGTTTTGTCCAGCGAACTGAGGCAGAACTCGCATTTGAACGGGCAGCCGCGTGAGGCTTCGACGTAGAGCAGGCGCTTGGCCAGATCCTGATCGGTGTATTCGCGGTAGGGAAAAGCCAGTTCGGCCAGCGGCGGCTGCTCGCCGGGGATGATTTTCATCAACGGCGGCGGGCCGTCCAGCAGGGCGCGGCACAGTTTGGGAAAACTCACATCGCCCCAGCCGGTGATGACGTGGTCAGCCAGACGGCAGATTTCCTGCGCGTCGGTTTCATGGCTGACTTCCGGGCCGCCGAGGATGATTTTGATGTTGGGGCGCAGGGTTTTCAGCAGGCGCACCAGTTGCGTGGTTTCAACGGTGTTCCAGATATAGACGCCCAGGCCGATCACGGTGGGATTCAACGCCAGCAGGTCTTCAGCGATCTGAATCGGGCGCTGGCCGATGGTGAATTCGCGCAATTGCGTCAGGGCGCGCAGGCCGGGGCCGCCGTGCAAATCCATGTTCGCCAGCAGGCAGCGCAGGCCGAGCGAGGCGTGAATAAATTTGGCGTTGAGCGTGGCCAGCACGATGGCGGGCGAGGCCGCAGGCGGGGCGGCGGTGAGGTGAAAATCCATCGCCGGTATTATCCAAGCATGGACAAACAACCGTTTCAACCACCGCAATGAGCCGGGGCCAGATCAAAAACATCACCGGCGATTCGTTTTTTGCCTGGGAAGGCGCGGTGCTGGTGGTCAACATTCTGGGTAAACCCAGCGCCAGCCGCGACGCCATCGGCAAGCCCAAAGGCACGCAGCTCAAGATCAGCGTGACCGCCGCGCCGGTCAACGGCAAGGCGACGGATCACATGGTGCGTTTTCTGGCGCCGCTGTTTGGCGTGGCGGTGGCCGACATCGAGGTGGTGTTTGGCCGCGAAAACGTCAACAAGCAGTTGCGTATCCGGGCGCCGAAAAAACTGCCATCGGTGTTCGGGCCGCTGCCGCCGTCCGTCGGCTGAACCGGCGGGAAGCGGCGCGGGCACTTCCCGCTCGCCGCAACTCGTCCATATCGACTGAAGCACAATCGAAGCAGTACGCGCCGGTAGCGCCGGAACTAAAGACACAGCCGCCGCTCACACCACCACCATGAAATTTCAACGTCTTGTTACGGCTATTTTTTTATTCGCGCTGTGGGCGCTGTCTGCGGGCGTGTCGGCGCAAAACAGCCTGCTTTTGAAAACCGGCGGCGCGGCGGGTGGCGCTGTGATCAGCACCGCGCAGGTGTACGCCGAGTTGCTGGCCTGGGCGCCCGAGGGCGTTGCGCCGGGCAAGCCGCTGTGGCTGGGGCTGCAGCTGACGCACCAGCCGCAATGGCATACCTACTGGAAAAACTCGGGCGATTCGGGCCTGCCGACGCAGCTTGACTGGCAACTGCCGCCCGGCATCACAGCGGGCGAAACCGCCTGGCCGACGCCGAAAAAAATCTCCATCGGCACGCTGGCCAATTACGGCTACGAAGGCGCGGTGCTGCTGCCGGTGCCGCTGACAGTCGCGCCCGACTTCAAAGCGACGCAGCTGAACATAAAACTCAAGGCGTCGTGGCTGGTGTGCCGCAAGGAGTGCATTCCGCAGGAGGGCGAATTTGCACTGAGCATTCCAGCGCAAGGCTCGACGGCGGCCAGCGGCTTGTTGTTTCAGGCGGCTTTTGACGCGACGCCCAAATCGTTGGCGACGGGTGCCAGCCGCATCACCGTCAGCGGCCAGACGCTGAAAATTCAATTGGCCGGTTTGCCCGCCGCGCTGCAGGGCAAAACGCTGGTGCTGTTCCCGGAAACGGCCAGCGTGATCGAACCCGCCGCGCCGTGGCAGCAGGCCTGGGAAGGCGCGCTCTGGACGGCGCAGGTGCCGCTTTCGACCCAGCGCAGCGACAGCCCGGCGAGTTTGCCGCTGGTGGTGGCGCTCAATGAAAGCGCTTACCGCATCACCGCGCCGGTGACGGGCGGCTGGCCTGCTGCCGCCGCGCCCGCCGTGGTCTCGCCCGCGCTGGAGGCTGCGCTCAAGGCCAATGCGGCTATGGCGACGGGCGGGGCGAGCGCAGCGGCCACTTCGGCCAATGCGGCCAGTTTGCCGCCCAATGATGCCGCGCCGGTGCAGCGCAAAGCGCCCGCGCTGGGCCTGTTTGCCGCGCTGATTGGCGCGCTGCTGGGCGGGCTGATTCTCAATTTAATGCCCTGCGTGTTTCCGGTGCTGGCCATCAAGATGGTGGGGTTTGTGCAGATGAAAGACCAGTCCACGCGCCTGACGACCGGGCTGGCTTACACGGCTGGCGTGGTGCTGTCGTTTCTGGCGCTGGGCGCGCTGCTGCTGGGCCTGCGGGCGGCGGGCGAGCAGCTGGGCTGGGGGTTTCAGTTGCAAAACCCGGCGGTGGTGGCCGGACTGGCCGCGCTGTTCACGCTGCTGGGGCTGAATCTGGCGGGCATGTTTGATTTTGGCAACCTGCTGCCGCTGAGCGTGATCAACCTGCAGGCCAAAAATCCCGGCTTCAATGCGTTTTTATCCGGCATGCTGGCGACCGCCGTGGCGTCGCCCTGCACCGCGCCATTCATGGGCGCATCGCTCGGGTATGCGGTGGGCCTGCCTGCGGTGCAGGCGCTGGCGGTGTTCGGTGCCATCGGCGCTGGCATGGCTGCGCCTTATCTGCTGGCCAGCGCCGTGCCTGCCGTGGCGCGCGCCATGCCCCGGCCCGGCGCGTGGATGGTGGTGTTTAAACAATTGATGGCGTTTCCGAT